>NZ_LVCU01000287.1:0-36075 GCF_001647185.1 Rhodococcus sp. EPR-147 | reverse complement strand
TTCCGATCGATCAGATCAAGGCCGTGCGCGAGGTGATCACCGAGGTTGTTCGCGAGCAGGATGCGAAGATGCCGCCGGAGTTGTTGGTGGTCAACAAGATCGACGCTGCTGATCCGGTGCAGCTGACCCAGCTGCGCGGATTGCTCGACGGCGCGCGGTTCGTCTCGGCCAAGACCGGCGAGGGAATCGACGCCCTGCGAGATCACCTGGCCGAGATCCTCTCCGAGCCGGACGTGTTGGTCGACGTACTCGTGCCGTACACCCGTGGCGATCTGGTCGCGCGCATCCACACCGGCGGCCGGATCGTGAAATCCACCCATGAGGAAGAGGGCACGCGCGTGGAAGCGCGTGTGCCGCAATCGCTCGCGGCAGCGCTGGTCGAGTTCACGGCAACCGGATCCACCGCCTGCTCTCGGTGGGGCCACGGCTGGTGGTGTGCGGAGCGGCCGCGGCTGCGGTCGCGACGACGGTCGCGTTGTCGGGGCCTGCCTTCGCAGCTCCGATCGAGACCGAAACGTATTGTCGACCAACCGATCCTGGTCTCGCCGAGTTGTCCGGCCTGACCTCGATCGACGGGGTCCTCTACGCAATCGGCGACAGCGGAGCCGATGATCGGGTCGCGGCGCTCGGTGCCGACTGCACGGTCGAGCGATGGATCGACGTTCCCGTCGACCCGTACGACGTCGAGGACCTGACGTCGTACGACGGCTCGCTGTGGTTGGCGGACATCGGCGATAATCAGATGCGGCGCGACACAGTGGCATTGACGCGCATGGACCCGGCATCGGGTGCGGGCGAACTGTACCGACTGACCTACCCGGACGGCGCACACGACGCCGAGGCGATCCTGATCGAGCCCGGTGGTAGACCGGTGATCGTCACCAAGGAACTCTCGGGCGTGAGCGGGGTGTACGTACCTGCAGGCGACGAATCGGTCACCGATCTGAGCAGTCCAGGGCCGACGCCGATGCGCAAGGTGGGAGATCTGGCGTTCACCGCAACGGACACGGTCGGTGGGCCGCCGTTCGTGGTCGGATCGATATTGGCGACCGGGGGAGCGGTGAGCGCCGACGGCACCGTCGCCGCGGTGCGCACGTACACCGACGCGTACCTGTTCGATTCGTCCGATGGCGATATTGCGTCCGCGCTGGTCGATCCTGCCACGCCGCGGGCAGTGACGGCTTTGCCCGATCAACCGCAGGGCGAGGCACTGGCGTTCCTCGACGACGGAAGTCTGCTCCTGGCGTCGGAAGCGGGTTACGCTCCGACGGACGGAAGCCTTCCGCCGATTCTTCGATTCACGGATGCGCGGTCTCTCGAACTCGCTGTTCCGGAGCCCACCGCCGCCGAATCCAGTGCGCCGCAGTCGGTGTCGCCGACCTCGAGCGCAGATCGGTCGCCGCAAACGCCGACAGCGACGGACTCGGAATGGGAGTTCCGAGCGGCCGTCGCTGCCGGTGTGGTGCTGATCGCTGGAGCGGTGGGATTCACCGTCCGGCGATCGATGCGCTCTGGTTAGGCGTCGCAGGAGTGGAGCCTGCGGAACGACCTATGCGTCGCAGGAGTGGAGCCTGCGGAACGACTTATGCGTCCAAGTCTGCTTCGACGAGGGCGACGACCTTGTCGAGTGCGGCCTGGTCGTCGCTGCTGACGGTGACTTCGGTGCCCTTGGTGGCGCCGAGCGTCATGATCATCAGGGCCGAACCTGCATCCACCGGCTCCGAGTCGGCCACTGCGAGGGTGACGTCTACGCCGGCTTCGGCGACGGCGTCGGCGATCAGTGCTGCGGGGCGGGCGTGCAGACCGATCGAGGATCCGACGGCGACTGTGGTGCTGGGCATGGTGCTCCTTCGTAGTGGGGTTGTTGCGATCGTAGCGAGTGTCAGACGGTGGCGAGTGCGGGATCGAGTTCGGCGTCCGACGGGGCGTTCTTGCCCTTGACGAACTGCTTGGCCGAGACGACCAGGAACGCCGAGACGATGGTGCCCGCTGCCAGCGAAAGGATGAACCACAGGATGTTTCCGATCGCGAAGAACACGAAGATGCCGCCGTGGGGTGCGCTGAGGGTGACGTCGAACGCCATGATCATCGCACCGGTCACTGCGCCGCCGGCCATCATCGAGGGGATGACGCGGAACGGGTCCGCCGCGGCGAACGGGATTGCGCCCTCGGAGATGAATGCAGCTCCCAGGAACCACGCGGCTTTGCCGTTCTCGCGTTCGGCTTCGGTGAACAGGCGTGCGCGGACGGTCGAGGCGAGTGCCATGGCGAGCGGCGGCACCATTCCGGCGGCCATGACCGCTGCCATGATGCGGAGCGACGCGGTGTCGGTGACCGACAGGCCTGCGGTGGCGAATGCGTAGGCTGCCTTGTTGACCGGTCCGCCGAGGTCGAAGCACATCATCAGGCCGAGAATGATGCCGAGGATGATGACCGAGGAACCGCTGAGGCCGTTGAGCCAGTCGGTGAGTCCACTGGTGATCGCGGCGAGTGGCTTGCCGAGCAGCAGAAACATGATCGCGCCGACGATGAGTGTGGCGAAGAGCGGAATGATGACGACCGGCATGAGTCCGCGCAGAACTGCGGGGATCTTCCACTTGCTGATCCAGAGTGCGACGAAGCCGGCGATCAGACCACCGACGAGACCGCCGATGAAGCCTGCACCCACCAGAACGGCCACCGCACCTGCGGTGAATCCTGGTGCCAGACCTGGTCTGTCGGCAATGGCGTAGGAAATGTAGCCGGCCAGTGCTGGCACCAGGAAGCTGAAGGACAGCGCGCCGATCTGGAAGGGCACGGCAGCGAGGTAGGCGGCGATTCCGCCTTCGGGCAGTGAGGTGATGGAGTTGTTGACGACGATATCCTCGGCAACTCCGGAGATCTCGTATCCGCCGAGCAGGAAGCCGAGAGCGATCAGCAGACCACCGGCCGCGACGAACGGGATCATGTAGCTGACGCCGGTGAGCAGGATCTGGCGGATGCGGGTGCCCCAGCCGAGTTCACTTGCGGAGTCGTTCGATCCGGCAGCCACTGCGGTACCGCCGACGCGAGCTGCGTCCGGGTTCAGTGCAGCGCGTAGGGCTTCGGTGAGCATGACGTCGGGCTCGTTGATGGCGCGCTTGACGCCCGAGGAGATGACGGGCTTGCCGGCGAAACGCTCGCGGCCCTTGACGCCCACATCGGTGGCGAAGATGACTGCTTCGGCTCCGGCGATGATCTTCGGGTCCAGCGGCGTGCTGCCGCTCGAGCCCTGGGTCTCGACGTGCACCGTGACTCCGGCGCGCTCACCGGCGGCGACCAGGGAATCGGCAGCCATGTAGGTGTGCGCGATTCCGGTGGGGCAGGCGGTGACTGCGACGATGTGCTTCGGGGCAGTGGCCTCGGCCGGAGTGGCGGCCGCGCTGTGCTTGGCGGTCGACACGGGGGCTGCCGCAGTGGTCGTCGCGGCCGGCTTGGCAGCAGGATTGATGACGCCGTCGACGAGTGTGACGATCTCGGTTGCCGAGGACGCGTTGCGCAGCGAGGTGACGAACTCCGGCTTGACCAGGGCACGCGCCAGGCTGGAAAGCAACTTCATGTGTGCGGATCCGGCTCCGGCCGGCGCGGCGATGAGGAACACGAGGTCGGCGGGGCCGTCGGGGGCTCCGAAATCGACCTTGGGGTTCAGTCGGGCGAATCCGAGCGAGGCCGAGGTGACCGCTTCGGATCGGCAGTGCGGGATGGCGATTCCGCCGGGCAGGCCTGTTGCCGACTGCGCTTCGCGGGCCAGAGCGGCGTCGCGCAGAGCATCGGTCTCGGTTGCGCGACCCGCGGAAGCCAGAACGCCTGCGAGGCGTTCGATGACGGCTTCCTTGGATTCGCCGAGATCGGCGTCGAGGAGGATCAGATCCTCGGCGATGATCTGCTGATCTTCGGTGGGGGTGGACATTGAGGACTCCTAGAGACTGTTCGAGGAAGGGTAGAGCGTGGACGGGCTGACGGAGGTGGGGATGTCGAGCGCACGGACCGTCACCGAATTCGGATGGGTCTGCTCGGGCAGTGGAAGCGTGGTGCCTGGAAGCGCGGTTGCCGCCGTTCCGTAGGCGACGGCGCGGCGAAGTTTGTCTGCGTCGGAACAGTTCTCGGCGTCGGCGAGGATGTAGCCGGCGAGCGAGGAATCGCCTGCGCCGACCGTGCTGACCGCGGTGATCGGGGGTGGGCTGGCGTACCAGGATCCGCCGGAGGTGACCAGCACGGCTCCGGCGCTGCCGAGAGTGGCCAACACCGCGCCGACACCTCGGCCGAGAAGGATGGTGCTGGCTGCGATCGCAGCCGTCGGATCACCCTGCGCCGCTGCGCTTTCCAACTCTTCGGAATCGTACCCGGTGAGTTGGGCGAGTTCCTCGGAATTGGGTTTGATCAGATCGGGTGCCGACGCCGGGAAGGCCGCCGCGAGAGCGAGCAGTGGCTCGTCGGAGGTATCCACCGCAACTTTCGCCGACGTGGCACGCAGCGCCGTGACGAGCTCGGCGTACCAGTCGACGGGCAGACCGGGCGGAAGCGAACCGGAGAGCACCACCCATTCGGCATCGACTGCGAGAGAGAGGATTCGCTCCCGCAGCTCGGTGCGGGTCTGCTCCGACACCGTCGCACCGGGCTCGTTGATCTTGGTGGTGGTGCCACCGACCTCGCTCACCGTGATGTTGGTACGGGCCGGCCCCGACGTCGGAACGGCGGAGTACCGCACGCCCTTGTCGGACATCGCGTCGAGCAGCGGGTCTCCGACATTGGCCGGGAGTACGGCCATCGCGTCGATTCCGGATCCGCCGAGGACACGAGCGACGTTGACGCCCTTGCCACCCGGGTCGGAGACCGACGTCGATGCCCGGTGCACGCCCCCGCGAACCAGTGGTGTGTCGAGCGTGACCGTGCGGTCGATGCTCGGGTTGGCCGTGAGTGTGACCATCATGCGATCACCACCTCGATTCCTTTGTCGCTGAGCTTCTTACGGTCGTTGTTCGAGATATCGCTGTCGGTGACGATCACGTCGATGGACTGCACTCGGGCGAAGCTGACGAGGTGCTCGCGTCCGATCTTCGACGAATCTGCGAGCACCACAACGTGGTTGGCTGCATCGACCATCGCGCGCTTGACGGCTGCCTCGTCGCTGTCCGGGGTGGACAGGCCGTGCCCGACGCTGATGGCGTTGGTACCGATGAACGCGACGTCCACCCGTAGCCATTCGAGGGCGCGCAGTGCTTCGTCGCCGACGGCAGCCTGGGTGGTTCCGCGCACCCGCCCGCCGAGCAGTCGAAGACTCACGCTCGGCATGGTTGCGGCCCGGGCGGCGATCGGCACCGAGTTGGTCACCAGAGTCAGCTCGCGGTCGTGGGGAAGCAGCCCCGCCAACCGGCCCGTCGTGGTGCCCGCGTCGAACACCGCACTGCCGCCCACCGGTGGCAGAAAGGACAACGCCGCGGCTGCGATGGCGTCCTTCTGGTCGGCGCGGGTGAACTCTCGCTCGGAGACGCCGGGCTCGAGTGTGGTCAGTGCGGACGCGGGTACTGCTCCACCGTGGACGCGGCGGACGACTCCCATTCGGTCGAGGGTGGCGAGATCGCGTCGCACGGTTTCGGTGGTGACGCCGTACGTGGCCGACAGATCGTTGACGGAGACGCGGCCGTGCGTGCTGATCAGTTCGGCGATGGCGTGTTGGCGTTCTTCGGCGTACACCTGCGTCTCCTTCCCGGTTGATGTTGCTTTATGTTGTTTTACGCCCGTGTGTGTTGACATGTCAAGGGTTTGGAGTAATCTCGGTCACAACACAGGCAAGTGAGTGAGTACGCCACAGCTCGCCGAACAGATGCGATGACCTTTGTTCACGCAGGATCCGAGGAGGACCACATGACGGGATCGGTTAGCACCGCTTCGACCGCACACACCGACACCACAGTCGATGCAGCCGGGGCCGGAGCAGCGCAGACGACACTGCGCGGCACACCCGTCGTGCCCGGCGTCGGATACGGCCCCGTCATTCGTCCCGGTGCCCGACCGTCCATCCCGGCCGACACCGGCGAGGTCGCCGAGGCGGATCGGGAGGCCGAGAAGGCTGTCTTCGACGCCGCAGCGAATGCTGTCGCCTCCCGACTACGCGGTCGTGCGGAACTCGCGACCGGCGCTGCTTCGGAGGTTCTGTCTGCCAACGCCGCGATGGCCACCGACCGCGGATGGCTCGGTGCCGCTCGGTCCTCGATCGCCAAGGGTAGTTCTGCCGTCACGGCAACGGCGGCGGCAACGGAGAAGTTCGCCGCGATGTTCACCCAGCTCGGCGGACTGATGGCCGAGCGCGTGACCGATCTGCGCGACATTCGCGATCGCGTCATCGCCGAGATACTCGGCGTTCCGGAGCCCGGTGTTCCGGTACCCGAGCAACCGTCGGTGCTGTTCGCCGACGATCTTGCGCCCGCCGACACCGCAGGTCTGGACCCCACCCTGATCGTCGGACTCGCCACCTCGCTGGGCGGTCCGACCAGTCACACCGCGATCATTGCGCGCCAGCTGGGCATTCCGTGCATCGTCGCCGTGGCTGGGCTCGACGACATCGCCGCGGGTACGAACGCATCCGTCGACGGAACCAGCGGCCGCATCGATCTCGAACCCGACGCCGACTCGGCCCGCGCTGCCGTCGTGTCTGCCCGTGACGAGCTCGACCGGGTATCCCAGTGGGTCGGTCCCGGAACCACCGCCGACGGCCACGCAGTCGACATTCTCGCCAACGTCCAGGACGGTGCCGGTGCTCGCGCGGCGCGGTCGAGCGCAGCGGACGGCGTCGGTCTGTTTCGCACCGAACTGTGCTTTCTGGACCGCGACTCCGAACCCACCGTCGACGAGCAGGCCGACATCTACCCACAGGTACTCGACGCGTTCGCAGGCAAGAAGGTCGTCGTTCGGACTCTCGATGCCGGCTCGGACAAGCCACTTCGGTTCGCCACTCATCCCGACGAGGCCAACCCGGCACTGGGCATTCGCGGCATCCGCATCGCCGAGGCCGACCGAGGGATTCTGTATCGTCAGCTCGACGGCATCGCAGCAGCCGCGAAGGCGACCGATTCCTCCCCGTGGGTGATGGCTCCGATGATCGCGACCGCGCTGGAGGCAAAGGATTTCGCTGCCGACGTCCGCGAGCGCGGACTCACTCCGGGTGTCATGATCGAGATCCCCGCCGCCGCTCTGCTCGCCGAACACATCCTCGAGCACGTCGACTTCCTGTCCATCGGCACCAACGATCTGGCGCAGTACACGATGGCCGCCGACCGCATGTCCGCTCAGCTCGCCGGCCTGACCGATCCGTGGCAGCCGGCCGTGCTGGCACTGGTGGCGCACACCGCGGCCGCGGGAGCCAAGGCGGGCAAGCCCGTCGGAGTCTGCGGTGAGGCCGCTGCCGATCCGCTGCTGGCCTGCGTGCTGGTAGGGCTCGGCATCACCTCGCTCTCGGCTGCGTCGGCTGCCGTCGCGCATGTCGGGTCGAAACTGGCAACGGTCACGCTCGCTCAGTGCAAGGAAGCGGCCGCGGCCGCCCTGAAAACGGACAGCACCGCCGCTGCCCGCGAGGCAGTGAGCGCGATTCTCGGCTGATCCAATAGTGTTGCCTTCCATCATGAGAACTCTCGGTTGGACGCTGCACGGAAACGGAAAGACCGTCGACGCCGGGGCGGTGGTCTCGCCCGACGAGCGATTGACGTGGCCCCGCACCATCGGTATCGGAATGCAGCATGTGGTCGCGATGTTCGGCGCGACCCTGTTGGTTCCGACGATCACCGGATTTCCGGTGTCGACGACGCTGCTGTTCTCGGGCATAGGGACGGCGCTGTTCCTGCTCATCACCCGAGGCCGGGTGCCCAGCTACCTGGGTTCCTCCTTCGCGTTCCTGGCCCCGCTCGGTGCCACCCAAGCGAACGGACCTGCCGCCCAGCTCGGAGCCGTCCTGTGTGTGGGCGTCGTACTGGCAGCAGTGGGCTTCGTGGTGAAGTTCGCAGGGCAGCGGGTACTCGACGCGGCGATGCCGCCCATCGTGACCGGAGCCGTCGTGGTGCTCATCGGGCTGAACCTGGCACCGGCCGCCACCACGTCGTTCGAGGCACAGCCGCTGATCGCAGCCATCACCCTGGTCGCGATTCTGCTGGCGACAGCGGTGGGGCCCGGCCTGATCGGGCGACTGGGAATTCTGCTCGGCGTCGTCGTGGGTTGGGTGTTCGCCGCAGTCACCGGAGGGATCGCGCAACCGCGACTCGACGCACTCAGCGCTGCGAGCTGGATCGGTCTGCCCGAGTTTCGTGGACCGTCGTTCGAGCTGTCGGTGATCCTCGTGGCGCTGCCGGTGGTGATCGTCCTGGTCGCCGAGAACGTGGGGCACGTCAAAGCCGTCGCCGCGATGACCGGCAAGAACCTCGACGATGTGGCCGGCGACGCCTTGATCGCCGACGGGCTGGCGACCACGCTGGCCGGAGCAGGCGGCGGTTCGGGAACCACCACCTACGCGGAGAACATCGGCGTCATGGCGGCCACTCGTGTCTACTCGACCGCCGCGTACTGGGTCGCATCGATCACCGCGACGGTGCTCGCGTTCTCGCCCAAGTTCGGTGCACTGATCTTCACCGTGCCCGACGGGGTCATCGGCGGCGCAACCCTGGTTCTGTACGGCCTCATCGGGCTGTTGGGCGTACGCATCTGGACCGACGCGAAGGTCGACTTCACCGATCCGGTCAATCTCATGGTCGTCGCTGCCGCGCTCGTCGCCGGAATCGGTGACCTGACGCTGTCCGTCGGATCGGTCGAGCTCGGCGGTATCGCGTGGGGTTCGGTCGGCATCCTTCTCGGGTACCCGATCGTCTCGGCGCTCGCGAGAAGCGCGGGCAAGCGCGCACGGTAGCGGGGTCGGTCACGAATCGCGCGCGTTTTGGTCATCGACCTCCGTGACGTCCCGAACGTACTGTTGGAGCGTGACGTCAGTCGTACCGACGACCGCGAATGACACCGTTCACAGGTCGATGTCGGTATGCACCGAACAAGGAGATCTGCGTGGAACGCACACTTTTCGAGCCCGAGCACGAGCTGTTCCGGGAGTCGTACCGGAAGTTTCTCGATCAGCACGTAGCGCCGAACCATGCGAAGTGGGAAGAGCAGAACATCGTCGACCGCGACGTCTGGGTCGAGGCCGGTAAGCAGGGCTTCCTCGGAACGGCAGCGCCCGAGGAATTCGGCGGCGGCGGAGTCAAGGACTTCCGCTACAACGCCATCGTCACCGAGGAAACCACCCGCGGCGGATACAGCGGTATCGGCTTCACCCTGCACAACGACGTCGTCGCGCCGTATTTCATCGACCTTGCCAACGACGAGCAGAAGCAGCGCTGGCTCCCCGGATTCTGCTCCGGCGAACTGATCACCGCGATCGCGATGACCGAGCCCGGCACCGGAAGCGACCTGCAGGGCATCAAGACCAAGGCTGTCCGTGACGGCGACGACTGGGTGCTCAACGGCTCGAAGACGTTCATCACCAACGGAATCAACGCCGACCTGATCATCGTCGTGGCCTGCACCGACCCCGAGAAGGGCGCACAGGGCTTCAGTCTGCTGGTCGTCGAACGCGACATGCCCGGATTCGAGCGCGGCCGCAACCTCGACAAGATCGGCATGAAGGCTCAGGACACCGCCGAACTCAGCTTCACCGACGTGCGCGTGCCCGCCGCCAACCTGCTGGGCGAGGAAGGCATGGGCTTCATCTACCTCATGCAGAATCTGCCCCAGGAACGCCTGTCGATCGCCGTCGTCGCGGCCGCCGCGATGGAATCCGCGCTCGAGATGACGATCCAGTACTGCCGCGACCGCAAGGCCTTCGGAAAGTCGATCGGCAAGTTCCAGAACACCCGATTCGTGTTGGCGGAGTTGGCCACCGAGACCACCGCCACCCGCATCATGGTGGACAAGTTCATCGAACTGCTCAACGAAGACAAGCTGACCGTGCAAGAAGCTGCCATGGCGAAATGGTGGACTACCGAGAACCAGGTCAAACTGATCGACCGGTGCCTGCAGTTGCACGGTGGCTACGGCTACATGAAGGAATACCCGATCGCCAAGGCGTACATGGACTCCCGCGTGCAGACCATCTACGGCGGCACCACCGAAATCATGAAGGAGATCATCGGCCGCGGATTGAATCTGTGATCCGCTGATCCGAAGCACGCTAAGGGCCGCAGCACATGTGCTGCGGCCCTTCGCATGTCACTGCCGTGACAATCTCTACAGCTTGCGCATCACGGTCACGACCTTGCCGAGGATCGCGGCGTTGTTGCCCGGAATGGGCTCGAACAGCGGATTGTGCGGCAACAGCCACACCTCGCCCTTGGACCGCTTGAACGTCTTGACGGTGGCCTCCCCGTCGATCATCGCAGCGACGATGTCACCGTTGTCGGCCACGGACTGCTGACGAACCACCACCCAGTCGCCGTCGCAGATGGCCGCGTCGATCATCGACTCGCCGACCACCTTGAGCAGAAACAGTGAGCCCTGACCGACCAGCTCGCGGGGGAGCGGGAACACGTCCTCGACGGCCTCTTCGGCCAGGATCGGACCGCCGGCTGCGATCCGGCCAAGCACCGGCACGAACGTCGGGGTCGGCAACCGATCCTGTTCCTCGGACGCCGACGAACCGTCGACCGCGGCGGCAGCCTGGTCGGCCTGCACCTCGTCGAGACCCCGGACGTCGACGGCACGGGGGCGGTTGGCGTCGCGCCTGAGGAAACCCTTGCGCTCGAGGGTGCGCAGCTGGTGAGCAACGGAGGAGGTCGATGTCAGACCGACCGCATCGCCGATCTCGCGGATGCTGGGCGGGTAGCCGCGCTCGGTGACCGACGCGCGAATGACCTCGAGTACCTTCCGCTGCCGCTCGGTCAGACCCGCACTGATGTCGGTGCCGACCTCCATGGCCTTGGATGTGGGTTCCGCAGCCGGCTTTCCTGCTGCGGCCTTGGTGGCGGTGGCCTTGGCTCCGGTCGTCCTGGAACCCGTCGTCGTGGAACGCGTGGTCGACCTCGTCGAGGTCTCGTCCTTCATGCTGTCGGCCTCCTGCTGGTGTCCTGGGATCCGGTCTGCGGGATAGGTCTGCGCGTACTGGAGTTGATGGTGTCGACTCGTGTGGCGTGTGGTTTCTGACACGAATCTAGCGTGTATCAGCTGTTGAATCAAACATCTGTTCGACTCGTGTCGCGTTTTCTGCAGACTTTGTCGGAGGCTCGTGATAGAACTTCGAACAAGCGTCCATCGAACGCCTGATCGAACAATCGATCCAACGAGCGATTCAACGAGCGAAGTCGAGGTTCCGATGACCATCATCACCGATCGCCCCACCGCCGCCGGTGTCCGTGCCCGGTCCACCGTCGTCGAGCGTCGTCGCCGGGCCCGTCCCGTTCTGCGGAGTCCCCTCGGGATGCACGGCGTCACCACGGTGCCTCGCACACAGAGCGCACCGTGCCTTCCGGTCCTCGACCCGTCGTGGACCGACGTCACCGACCGCGAGGATGCCGATCGCGAGTTCGACGCGACCTCCGCGCACTTCGCGAGCCAGCCGGTTCGACTGCGATCGCTGGTGTTGTGGATGCTCGCAGTGGTCGTCGTGGCCGGTGGTCTGATCGGCATCGCGAACCTGCGAGCAGTCGCACCCGATGCAGGTGTGCAGCCGGCCGGTGTGGTCGAAGTGCACGACGGGGCTCTCGTCGAGTACACGACCGGCAGATGACCACCGCCCCCGTCGGGTTCGAGAAGGCTGAGTATCCTCGGTGGACTGCCCCGATGTGCGTGCTCGTCGTCGGAGCATCGGCTACGACGGAGGGTCCCTCATGCATTGCCCGTTCTGCAGGCATCCCGACTCACGCGTGGTCGATTCGCGTGAGATGGACGAGGGACAGGCAATCCGGCGGCGTCGCTCCTGCCCGGAGTGCGGTCGTCGTTTCACGACCGTCGAGGCAGCAGTGCTTGCAGTCGTGAAGCGCAGCGGCGTGACCGAGCCGTTCAGCCGCGAGAAGGTCGTCAAGGGAGTTCGACGCGCGTGCCAGGGCAGAGATGTCGACAACGATGCGCTGAACCTGCTGGCACAGCAGGTCGAGGACGCCATCCGTGCAGCGGGATCAGCGGAGATCCCCAGCAACGAAGTGGGATTGGCCATTCTCGGTCCGCTCCGTGATCTGGACGAAGTGGCGTACCTGCGCTTCGCCTCCGTGTACCGCTCGTTCAGTTCGGCCGAGGACTTCGAGAAGGAAATCCACGAACTGCGTAAGCACCGCGAGTCCGCCGACATCGACTGACAGTTCCGCCCGTCAGCGGCTCTGGTCCGAGATCGCCTTCTCGATGCGCTTCTCGGAGACCGGATACGCCGTACGAATCCCTTGGGCGAACAGTCCCACGCGCAGCTCCTCGATCATCCAGAACAACTCCTGCACCCCGGAACTGTTCTTTCTGCTCTCCGGAAGCGAATCCAGCAGTCGTCCGTACGACGCGTACACCCGATCGAGTACATCCATCGCCGCCGCGTCACGGCCTGCGCTGCTCGGCAGAGTGGCCAACCGCTTCGTCGCCGCCGCGAGATAGCGCGGCAGGTCCGCCAATCTGCGAGAACCGAACTCGGTGACGAATCCGCGAAAGATCAAGCCGTCGAGCTGCTCCCGAACATCGTCTGCCGGCTCACCCGAGGCTGATTGCAGTTGCGCCGACAAAGCCAGGGCAGCGGTCAGCACAGGACGAACCAGGGCGAGGACCGCGGCGGTACGCTGCGGAACCTCCGCGTGCACGAGCGCCCTGAGCTTGTCGAAAGCCTCGGGATCTCGTACCGGTCCACCGTGCGCGTCCATTGCTTCCTCGACCGCGAGAACCCGGCATTCCTCGAGCAGTGCATCGACTCCGCCGTACGGATTCTGGCCGAGGGCAAGCCGTTCCGCCGTCGGTAATCCGGCCAACAGTGCTTTGGTGCCCTTCGGCGCAGTCGACAGCAGCAGAGCCCTGGTTCCGGAACGCATCGCTGCCCGCTGCTGAGCAGGGGTGCTCAGGACTCGAACCGCCACGCCCGGTCCTTCCGGCACCAAAGCCGGATAGCCGGTGACCTTCTGGCCTCCCACATCTCGGGTGACGGTCGACTCCAACCGTCCCAGCGTGCTCGAGGTCCACGCCAGCGAGGGCGCACGCTCGGCGTCACCCACCGCGCTGGCCACCTGACGGCCGACCTCACCGGACAAACCGGTACGCAGAGCGGTCAGATCCTTGTTGCTGCCCAACACTTTTCCGGACGGATCGACGGCCGCGAACGTCATTCTCAGGTGCTCGGGGAGTGCCGCGACATCGAAGTCCTTCGCCGTGATGTGGCACTGGGCCGCCCGCGAGAGCTCACGGGCCAATGCCGTCACCAACGTTTCGGCGCGGGGCCGCATGACCGCCAACGCCGCGGCTGCGAAGTCGGGGGCCGGTACGACATTGCGGCGCAACGCTTTCGGAAGCGTCTTGATCAGTGCGGTCACCAACTCGCCGCGCATCCCAGGGACCAGCCAGTCGAAGCCCACCGGCTGTACCTGAGCGAGCAGAGCGATCGGAATTCGTGCGGTGACGCCGTCGGCCGCCGTGCCCGGCTCGAACTGGTAGGTCAGGGGAAACTGGATCTCGCCCTGTCGCCATGCGTCGGGATACGCGCCGGTCAGTACCGAGGCCGCGTCGGAGTTGACGACGGTGTCGGTGGTGAAGTCGAGCAGCGCCGGGTCCTGTCTGCGGGCCTTCTTCCACCAGGTGTCGAAGTGCCGTGCCGACACCGCCTCCGGGGCGATGCGGGCGTCGTAGAAGTCGAACAGAGCTTCGTCGTCGACGACGATGTCTCGCCGTCGGGCGCGATGTTCGAGTTCACCCACGTCGTCGAGCAGTGCCCTGTTCTTGTGGAAGAAGGCATGCTGGGTCTTCCACTCGCCCTCCACCAGCGCATGTCTGATGAACAGCTCTCGGGACGCCTCGGGGTCGATACGGTGATAGTTCACCGGACGTTGCGTCACCAACGGAATGCCGTACAGCGTCACCCGCTCGTAGGCCATCGCCGATTCACGCTTGATCGACCAATGTGGTTCCGAGTACGTCCGCTTGACCAGATGCGGTGCCAACCGCTCGGCCCACTCCGGCTCGATGCGAGCAGCCATACGGCCCCACAGGCGCCCGGTCTCGACCAGCTCGGCGGCCATGACCCAGCGCGGGGGCTTCTTGAACAGACCCGAACCGGGGAATATCGCGAAGTGAGCTCCGCGCGCGCCGAGGAACTCGCGCTTGTCCCCCTCCCGGAGTCCGACGTGCGAGAGCAGCCCGGACAGCAGCGACTGATGCAGGGCGGTCTCGGTGGAATCGGCGTCGGGCACCGTCCACCCGAGCCCGCGGGTGATCTGACGCAGTTGGCCGTGCAGATCCTGCCACTCGCGAATACGTAGGTAATGCAGGAACTCTGTTCGGCACATGCGTCGGAACTGGTTGGAGGACAATTCGTTTCGCTGCTCGCGCAGATACGTCCACAGTTTCACGTACGCCAGGAAGTCGGAGTTCTCCACTGCGAAGCGTGCATGCTTCTCGTCCGCTGCCTGCTGATGCTCGGCGGGCCGCTCCCGAACGTCCTGAATCGACAGGGCCGCCACAACCACCAACGCGTCGCGAAGAGAGCCGTTGCCGTTGGCCTCGACGAGCATCCGAGCCATCCGAGGATCGACCGGCAGCGCCGAGAGTTCCCGGCCGATCGGGGTCAGCTCTGCAGTGCCGTCCTTGGTGGCCGGCTTCAGCGCCCCGAGTTCTTCGAGCAGTCCGATTCCGTCCCTGATACTGCGCGGATCGGGCGGTTCGACGAACGGGAACGCGTCGATCTTGCCCAGCCCGAGTGCGGTCATCTGCAGGATGACCGACGCCAGGTTGGTGCGCAGTATCTCCGGCTCGGTGAACTGTGGACGTGACTCGAAATCCTCTTCGGAATACAGCCGGATGCAGATGCCGTCGGCGACGCGGCCACAGCGGCCGGCCCGCTGCCGCGCCGACGCCTGGGAGATCGGCTCGATGGGGAGTCGTTGCACCTTGGTGCGCAACGAATATCGCGAGATGCGGGCGGTACCGGGGTCGACCACGTAGCGGATGCCAGGGACCGTCAGCGATGTTTCCGCGACGTTCGTCGAGAGCACCACGCGTCGGCCCGAATGCGGGGAGAACACTCGGTGTTGTTCGGCTGCAGAGAGTCTCGCATACAGAGGAACGATATCGGTGTTGCGGAGATTGCGATCGTTCAGGGCGTCGGCGGTGTCGCGAATCTCGCGTTCACCGGACAGGAACACCAGAATGTCGCCATCGCCCTCGGCCATCAGCTCGTCGACGGCCTGGCAGGTCGCGTCGACGGGGTCGAGATCGATCGTGGTGTCCCCGGCGTCGACGGTCAGTGGCCGATAGCGCATCTCGACCGGGAACGTGCGACCGGAGACCTCGATGATCGGCGCGGGCACGCCGTCCCGCGCGAAGTGCTGGGCGAACCTTTCGGGGTCGATCGTCGCCGAGGTGATGACGATCTTGAGGTCGGGACGCCGGGGGAGAAGCTGCGCCAGGTAACCCAGGATGAAGTCGATGTTGAGGCTGCGCTCGTGCGCTTCGTCGATGATCAGGGTGTCGTACTGTCGCAGCAGTCTGTCTCGCTGGATCTCCGCCAGCAGGATGCCGTCGGTCATCAGCTTGACGAGGGTCGAATCCGAGGACTGGTCGGTGAATCTCACCTTGTAGCCGATGGATTCACCCAGGGGCTCGCCCACCTCCTCGGCGATGCGTTCGGCCACCGTGCGGGCAGCGAGGCGTCGAGGCTGAGTGTGGCCGATCGAACCGCGAATTCCGCGGCCCAGTGCGAGAGCGATCTTGGGAATCTGAGTGGTCTTACCCGAGCCGGTCTCACCGGCGACGATGACGACCTGGTGTTCGGCGATGGCGGCAGCGATGTCGTCCTTGCGCAGACTGACCGGAAGCGACTCGGGGAACTCGAGGGTCGGCACCGCCGCCCGGCGATTGGCCACTACCGTCTCGGCGCGGGCGACATCGCGTTCGAGAGCGGCCAACGCGTCGTCGGTACGAGCCTTGTCCAGTCGCCGCCGCAGCCGGTTCTCGTCCCGGATCGTGACGTCTGCCAGACGTGGGGTGAGAGATTTTCGCTGACCGGACAAATTCGAGGTAGACATACTCGCTCCAGGATATCCGCATCGACGCAACCGTCGTGAATGGCGGCCGAGACTGTGCCAGGATCGCCGTATGAGCATCGTGCACGATGTCACTGCCGAACCGCGTACGCCGGTACCGATCAGGATGCTGCGGGTGCTGTTCGCGGATCGGTGACGCTCTACATGGTGATCACCGGGATCATCTACGCGGTGTTGCTCGCGAACATCGATGTCGGTGTCGCGGATCCGTGGACCGACAACGTGGTGCATCGAATCATGCCCGTGGTCCTTCTGCTCGACTGGATTCTCGCTCCACCGCGTCGGCAGATCTCCGAGTAACGCAGCCTGACGTGGTTGCTCTTCCCGCTGGTCTATGGGATCTACACCCTGATCCGTGGACCCGTCGTCGACTGGTACCCGTATCCCTTCCTCGACCCGAGGGAACGGGGATACCCCGCGCTTGCCGTCGGGCTGGTGGTGTTGACCGTCGCTTTCGCGCTCATGGCGCTGGCAGTGAATGCTCTCGGACGGCTCGCGGGACGGTGGAGGCACGGATCGGTCTCGAGCGAATCGGACTCCACTACTGTGTAGCGCATGTCTTCCGACCTCGATCCAGCGGCCACCACACACTCCTCCGCGCTGTGGCACGGCTTCGCCGACATGGGCAACGTCACCGCCAGCGGGCCGTTCGTCGTCTCGCGAGGCGAGGGTGCGTACATCTTCGACAACAAGGGAACGAAGTATCTCGACGCGACCGCCGGTCTGTGGTTCACCAACGTCGGTCACGGCCGACGCGAGATCGCCGATGCCGTTGCCACACAGCTGAGCTCGATCGCTCACTACTCGAACTTCGGCGACTTCGTACCCGAGACCACGCTGGCCTTGGCCGATCGTCTCGCTGCCATCGCACCGGTTCCGGGTAGCAAGATCTTCTTCACCTCCGGTGGCTCGGACTCCATCGATACCGCCGCGAAGCTCGCGCGCCGCTACTGGGTCGAAATGGGACAACCGGCCAAGAAGATCATCGTCGGACGACAGAAGGCCTATCACGGCATGCACGTCGCCGGCACCGCGCTGGCCGGTATCCCGGTCAACAAGGAGAACTACGGTGAGCTGATGCCCGACGCCAAGACAGTGGCGTGGGACGACGCGAAGTCGCTGCTGGCGCTGATCGAGGAGGTCGGTGCCGAGAACGTGGCCGCCTTCTTCTGCGAGCCGGTCATCGGTGCCGGCGGAATCTACCTGCCGCCGGAGGGCTACCTGCGCGAGGTGCGGCAGATCTGTCGCGACAACGACGTGCTGTTCGTCGCGGACGAGGTCGTCACCGGATTCGGTCGGATCGGCGGCAGCTGGTTCGCCTCCACCCGGTTCGAGCTCGAACCCGACCTGATGACGACCGCCAAGGGGTTGACGTCCGGGTACGTACCGATGGGTGCTGTCTTCATCGCCCCGAAGATCGCCGAGCCGTTCTTCGCGGGCGGCGTGTGGTGGCGACACGGGTACACCTACGGCGGCCACGCCGGAGCGGCCGCGGCAGCGATGGCCAACCTCGACATCATCGAGCGCGAAGAGCTGCTCTCGCACTCCAAGCGCATCGAGGCGGCCCTGCACACCCACCTCGCGCCACTGGCCGCACACGACCGAGTATCGGAGATCCGCAGCGGAATCGGTGCTGTTGCCGCCGTGCAGCTCGCCGACCCGGCCGAAGCATTGCCTTTCGTCAAAACGCTTCGGGCACACGGGGTCTCCGGCCGCGCCGCCGGCCAGGGTGCGATGCAGATCTCGCCTGCATTCGTCATGACCGACGCCGAGATCGAAGAGTTGGCCGCGCGGATCCTCAGCGCGCTCGGCTGAACCGAAGTCTGCCGAGCAGCTGCTTCCCTCGCGACAGCGGGGGAGCGGGTGCCGGTGTCGGCTCGTCGGAGACAGCCGCGAAACGACGGTGCAGCTGCTCGCGCACTTCCTCGGGCGCGTAGGCACGACGCTTGCGCTCGGATCGAACCACCAACGCCCCGGTGGCCGCGACACCGACCATCCCGGCGAGACCGACAGCCTTCCACACGTTCATCCGGCCACCGTACCGTCACGAGATCTAGGGTGTGGACCATGAATCCGTCGCGAATCAGCCTCGATACCGCAGTCGAGGCAACCAGAACGGGCGACATCTGGATCTTCCGCGGACAGTCGAACGCCGATCGCGCAATCCAGGCACTGACCAACAGTCCGGTCAATCACGTCGGCATGTCCGTCGTGATCGACGACCTGCCTCCGCTGATGTGGCACGCCGAACTGGGGAAGTCGTTGCAGGACATGTGGAGCGGCAACTTCCAGCGCGGAGTGCAGCTGCACGATCTGCGAGCGGCCGTGACCCAGTGGGCCACGAAGTACGAACAGCGGTGCTGGCTGCGACAATTGGACGGATACGCGGGTCGTTCCGCAGGCTCCACCCCGTCCGTGACGAAAGAGCAGGAGGACGCCCTGCTTCGCACCATCGCCCGCTTGGACGGCACAGCCTTTCCGACCACCGCCTCGCTCGCCGGTCGTTGGTTCCGGGGCCGAGTCCCCACACTGCGTCGCAGCCAACGTGAGGGAGCAACCCTCGAAACCGCCTACTGCGCAGAGGTGGTGGCCATGACCTACGACGCGATGGGTCTGCTCACGGGCAACAAGAAAGCCAACTGGTTCGACCCAGGAAAGTTCTGGAGCGGCGATCGACTCCCACTCGCCGACGGTGTTCGTCTGGGCGAGGAAATCGAGGTGGACGTACCCGTCACACGCTGATCGACGCGTCCGCCGCGGTACGTCCGCCCAGCTCCACCCATCCGGCTTCGAAGGTAGTGTGCAATCGAGATCCGGCTCCCTGCAGGATGTTCAGGCTCCGGCCGAGTTCACCGGTCAGCCGGACGGCGGCAGCGCCGGTCGCTTCGTCCTCGGCGATACCCATCATCGGTGCGAACATGCGTGATCGCAGCGCGCCGTGCTCCTCGTCGGTCCAGGCCCAGACGTAGTGGTGCCCGCTGTCGTACGCACTCGGGTCCGCTGCCGTCACCTCGGCCGCGTCCTGGACCTGATGGAAGGTGAAGTGCGGAGTCCAGTCGGCTCGGGCCCGAACCCAGGTGTGCTCGCCCTCGTAGCGGATGTTCAGCGGCGCGGCAGGAACTGTGAGTACTTCGATCGGGTGTCCCTGCTCGCGCAGCCACCACGAGAGTCCGACCGTGGGATGCCCGGCGAAGGGCAATTCCACGGCGGGCGTGTAGATGGTGGCCGAGGCCGTACCGGAATCGGTGCGATCGACGAACACCGTCTCGCTGAAGCCGAGCTCGGTGGCGAACTGCTGTCGGTCCGCCTCGGCGACGTCATCCGCGGCGACGATGCCGAGGGGGTTACCGAACCTGCCGTCGGCATCGGTGAAAACTCGGACGACGGACACGTCGGTAGCCATGCCCGGACGGTACCAAACGCCGAACGAGGGACCCGCGGTCGCGGATCCCTCGTTCGGTGATCAGGTCGGGTCGACGCTCAGACGGCGGCACCGTCGAGGACGCGTCCTGCTTCGATCGCTTGCGCGACACCCGCGACGATCGACGCGGCGCGGATGGCCTCGAAGATCTTTTCGCGGTCGACGCCCTCGGCGCGCAGCGTCTTCTCGTGTGCTTCCAGGCAGTGGTTGCACCCGTTGACGGCCGAGACCGCGAGCGACCACAGCTCGAAGTCGGCCTTCTCCACACCGGGGTTGCCGATGATGTTCATGCGCAGACCGGCGCGCAGATCGTCGTACTTGCCGTCCAGGTATCCCTTGGTTCGGTAGAAGACGTTGTTCATGCCCATGATCGACGCGGCACCGAGGGCGGCGTTGTACGCCTCGGCCGACAGTGAATCGGCTGCGTCCTCGGCGATCTCCTTCAACGTCGTCGCGGACTTCGACGCTGCGGCCACCGACAGCAGGGTGCCCCATAGCTGCTGCTCGCTGAGCACCGTGGAGCGGGCGATGGAACCGAGATTGAGCTTGAGGTCCTTGGCGTACTCGGGGACGGCGTTCTTGAGGTTGTCGATCGTCATGTCAGACGCTCGCCGTCAGCAGTTCGCCTGCGTCGATGGTGGGATCACCCTTCTTCCAGTTGCAGGCGCACAGCTCGTCGGACTGCAGGGCGTCGAGAACTCGCAGGACCTCGTCCACGTTGCGCCCCACCGAGCCTGCCGTGACCGACACGAACTGGATCTCGTTGTTGGGGTCGACGATGAAGGTGGCGCGGTCGGCCACACCGTCGGCATTGAGAACGCCGGTGGCAGCAGCCAATTCGCGCTTGAGGTCCGACAGCATGGGGAAGGGAAGCGTCTTGAGCTCGTCGTGCTGTGCGCGCCACTGGAAGTGAACGAACTCGTTGTCGACCGACGCGCCGAGGACCTGTGCGTCGCGGTCCTCGAACTCCTCGTTCAGCTTGCCGAACGCGGCGGTTTCGGTGGGGCACACGAACGTGAAGTCCTTGGGCCAGAAGAAGACGATGCGCCACTTGCCCGCGTGGTCGTCACTGGTGACGGTGGTGAAGTAGTCGTCGGGCTGCTGGGCGTTCACCTTGGAGAGGTCTCCGCCGATGACGGCGGTGAGGTTGTATGAAGGGAACTGGTCGCCAATTGTCAACAGTGCCATGTGGTCTCCTCGTGTCGAATGATCGCGTCGGTTCCGTATGTGGGCGGTTCGGATCGGTGGCGTGAATGCAGCCGTACGAGCCCGGCCGACCGGTACGAGTGTGCCAAAAATGTGGTGAAAGGTAAACGTGATGAGTGGCACTACACTGATAGGCGTGACCGATCGAAGCTATCAGCCGACCCTGTCGCATCTGCGTGCCTTCGTCGCAATTGCCCGTCATCGCCATTTCGGCAGTGCAGCAACGCAACTGAACATCACTCAGCCGTCTCTGTCGCAAGCTCTCGCCACGCTGGAGCAGGGGCTGGGGGTGCAGTTGATCGAGCGCAGCACCCGCAGGGTCTTGCTGACGTCGGCCGGCGGTCAGTTACTCGGTCGGGCGACTGCGGCACTCGACGCCGTGGACGGATTGGTCGCTACCGCAGCAGGATTGGGCGGTCGGCTGACCGGTGGTATGCGGCTCGGGATCATTCCCACCGTGGCACCCTACGTGCTGCCCGCAGTGCTCCCGGCCGTGCGCGTCGAGTACCCCGACCTCGTACCGAGAATAGTGGAGGATCACACCGCTCGACTGCTCGACGGACTCCGGTCCGGTGCACTCGACGTCGCCGTTCTCGCGCTGCCCCTCGCCGATCCGGGTTTGATCGAAACAGCCATGTACACCGAGGATTTCGTGCTCGCGCTCCCTGCCGAGCACCCTCTCGCGGGGCGTCGGGATCTGACGGTCGCCGACCTCCGCGGTCTCCCTCTGCTCCTCCTCGACGAGGGGCACTGCCTGCGCGAGCAGACCCTGGATCTGTGTCGCTCGGTCGACACCGCACCCGATGCGAGCGATACCCGGGCAACGTCGCTGACCACGGTGGTGCAGTGCGTTGCAGGAGGGCTCGGCCTGACGCTGCTGCCGCGCAGCGCCGTCGAGGTCGAGGTCGCTCGTGCGGGCTTGTCCACCGCAGAGTTCGCCCACCCTGCTCCCGGCCGCACCATCGGTCTCGTTCACCGAGCTTCGAGTGCGCGCGCCGCCGAATACAGTGCGCTCGCAAGTCTTCTCGCCGCAGAGGTCCTCGCCGACAACGCACGTGGACTCAGCCGGGCGTGATCACGATCTCGTCGAACACGATCTCGCCCGCCGCATCGGACTCCGGCACATCGACGACGGCGTCGAGCGACCAGCCGTGGTCACCGTCGGGATCCTCCAACACCTGACGCACCGTGGTGGACTCCGCACCGACGTTCAGCGTGAACAGCGCGGGGCCGCGGGCCGATGGTCCGGTTCCGATCGAGCCGTACTCGGCGAAGAACGGTTCCAGTTCCGTCTCCCAGTCCGGGCCGTCGTCGAGGTCGTCGAGGGCGTTCCACTGTCGGCGCGCCGCCAGATCGACTCGGCGGAAGATCGCATTGCGCGCGAGAATTCGGAAGGCCCGCGGGTTGGCCGAGATCGGACGCGGCACATCGGATCCGTACGCCTCGACGAGCGCCTCCGGCTCGGCACCCGGGTCCGTCAGGTTCTCCCATTCGTCGAGCAAGCTCGAATCCACCTGCCGCACGAGTTCACCCAGCCACTCGGTGATGTCCTGTACCTCTTCGGTTCGAGACTCCGGCGGAACCGTCTGGCGCAGTGTGCGATAGGCGTCGGCGAGATAGCGGAGGACGAGTCCCTCGGACCGCATCAGACCGTAATGGCTGATCAATTCTGCGAACGTCATCGCGCGCTCGACCATGTCGCGTACCACGGACTTGGGGGACAGGCCGACCTCGGAGAGCCACGGATGCGTGCCGCGATAGATCTCGAATGCCGGAACGAGCAGCTCTGCAAGAGGTTTCGGCCACGTGACCTCCTCGAGCAGTTCCATTCGCTCGTCGTACTCGATGCCGTCGGCCTTCATCTGCGAGACCGCTTCGCCGCGCGCGGCGTGCTGTTGCGCCATCAGGATCTGACGCGGATCGTCGAGGGTCGATTCGATGATCGAAACGACGTCGAGGGCATGGGTCGGTGATTCGGCGTCGAGCAGCTCGAAGGACGCGACCGCGAACGTCGACAGCGGCTGATTGAGCGCGAAGTCCGGCTGCAGGTCCACGGTCAGTCGAGCGTGTCGACCGTCGGCATCCGGCTCGTCGAGTTGTTCGACGATGCCCGCATCGACCAGACCGCGGTAGAGCGAGAGTGCCCGCAGAATGTGCTTGCGCTGAGCGGGCCGGGTCTCGTGATTGTCCTCGAGCAGGTGACGCATGGCATGGAAGCAATTGCCCGGCCGGGCAATGACATTGAGCAGCATGGCGTTGCTCACCGAGAACCGTGAGGTGAGCGGCTCAGGACTTGCGGTGATGATCCGCTCGAACGTCGGCTCGCCCCACGAGACGAAACCGTCGGGTGCCTTCTTGCGCTGTACGCGTTTGAGCTTCTTCGGATCGTCGCCGGCCTTGGCCACCAGACGGGCGTTCTCGATGTCGTGCTCGGGGGCCTCGACCACGACGGTGCCGAGGGTGTCGTATCCGGCTCGCCCCGCGCGGCCCGCGATCTGATGGAACTCGCGGGCCCGGAGTTTGCGGGTGCGGACGCCGTCGTACTTGGTCAGTCCGGTGAACAGCACGGTGCGAATGGGGACGTTGATGCCCACACCGAGGGTGTCCGTTCCGCAGATCACCTTGAGCAGCCCGTCCTGCGCCAACTTCTCGACCAACCGTCGATACTTCGGCAGCATGCCTGCGTGATGCACCCCGATACCGTGCCGAACCAACCTCGACAGCGTCTTGCCGAATCCGGTGGTGAAGCGGAAGGCACCGATGGCCTCGGCTATCTCGGCCTTCTCCTGCTTGGACGCAACGTTCACACTCGTCAATGCCTGAGCGCGTTCGAGTGCCGAAGCCTGGGTGAAGTGCACGACGTAGACCGGCGCGAGGTGCGTCTGCACCAACTCTTCGATGGTTTCGCTGATCGGAGTGGTGACGTAGGAGAACATCAGGGGAACCGGACGCTCGGTGCCCGAGACCACGGTGGTCGTGCGTCCGGTGCGTCGGGTCAGATCGTCCCGGAAGAACGAGACGTCGCCGAGAGTCGCCGACATCAACAGGAATTGAGCGTTCGGCAGTTCGATCAAGGGAACCTGCCAGGCCCACCCCCGATCGGGCTCGGAGTAGTAGTGGAACTCGTCCATGATCACCTGGCCGATGTCGGAGTCGGCACCTTGGCGCAGAGCGAGGTTCGCGACGATCTCGGCGGTGGCGCAGATGATCGGAGCACCGGAATTGACCGACGCGTCGCCGGTCATCATGCCGACGTTCTGAGCGCCGAAGATCTCGCACAGGGCGAAGAACTTCTCGCTGACGAGTGCCTTGATCGGCGCGGTGTAGAAACTCCGAACGCCTGCGGCCATCGCGGCGTAGTGGGCTCCGATGGCCACCATCGACTTGCCCGATCCGGTCGGCGTCGCCAGGATGACGTTGGAGCCGGAGACCAGCTCGATGAGAGCTTCCTCCTGCGCGGGATACAGGGTCAGACCGCGATCTGCAGTCCAGGTGGTGAACGTGTCGAACAGGACATCCGGGTCGACGCCGTCGGACCGAGCGGCGGCGGCATCGGGAATCAGTTCGGTGAGAAGCACCTCTACAGGCTATGTGGGATCGACGGCCGAACCCGCATCGACACCGAGCGTCCGTCGCGACGCCTCAGGTCGCGCTGCGCTCGTCGGAACCCATCGCGCCGAGAACGGCCATCCGGGTGCTGGCGCTTCCGGTGATCATGTCCTCACCGACACCGGTGATGAGCAGGTTGCGCCACCGCACCTCGTCGAAGGTCAGTGACGGTGTGGAATCGATGAAGTCCTCGACGACCTGCAGAAAGCGCATCGGATCGTCCCGGAACGGGAAGTGTCCGGAATTCTCGAACACCTCCAACGTGGAACCGGGCATGGCCGAGTGGGCGAGGCGCGCATGACTGACCGGAATCACCGAGTCCTGGTCACCCCACACGAGCAGAACGGGGAGATTCTCGGTGAGATAACAGCGGTCCAGCATCGTGACCACCTGGCCGCGCCAGTCCACGACGGCGCGCAAGGTCCGCAGATACGCCTCGTACGTCGTCGGGGCCGGGAGCTCGCTCAGCACGCGGATCAGATCCGGAGTGTCGTGCAGGAGCGATCCGGGTCGCAGGGGAGAGCTGTGCAGTTTGCTCAGCAGGCCACCCGCCAGCTTCACCGCCGGGATCGCGCCGGGTAGGCGGAGCAGTTTGACGGCCTCGCTCAGAAACGGCATGGACGCGAGTCGAAGAATGGGATGTACGTCCTTGGTGACGCCACCGGAGGACACCAGAGCCAATCTGTCGACCATGCCCGGGAACTGGTACGCGAACTGCATGGCGACGCCGCCGCCCAGTGAGTGACCGACGACGGTGACGTGCTCGATGCCCAGCACCGAGAGCAGATCGCGCATGCCGTTGGCGTACGCGGCGACGGAGTAATCCGCACGCGGCTTGTCCGAGCGACCGTGACCCAGCAGATCCGGAGCGATGACGGTGTAGTTCTTCGCGAGGTGCGGGATGACTTCGTTCCACGTCTCGGAGTTGTCACCGATACCGTGGATCAACAGCAGAACCGGACCTTCGCCGGCCATGCGGAATGCCCGCCGGTATCCGTGAATGGTCCGGAAGATCAGCCGTGGTTCTTCGTCGGGAACCGGGCGGAGCTTGCGATTGCGCGGATTGGTGGTCATCTGCGCCTCCTGAAATTCCCTGGTGCACCGCGCGATGCGGCACAGAACGGCGACGCCGTGCACGAGTGTGTGGACTTTCGTACCGGAGTACGTGTTGCTACGACTCTCGCACGAGATGACGCTCGGGGCAGAACATCGAGCGTATTTGCGGTTACAGGTATGTTTCGATCGGTCCGGACTGTCCTATATGCCCGACGAATCGATCATGTTCTGTGACCACTCACACTGTCACTGCTCGGTGTTGTCCTCTCCCTCGTCGAGATTTGCCTGCTCGGCCAGGAAGCGCTCGAACTCGGCCCCGAGTTCGTCGCCGCTCGGCAGTGGCTCGTCACTGGCCAACAACGTCGACTGCTGCTCCTGCGCGGCGACATACGTGTCGTACTGACGCTCCAGCGCCTGCACCACCGACTGGACTTCTTCGTTCCCGGTGATGTGCTCGTTCACCTGTTCCCGAACTCGCGCCGCGGCCTCACCCAGGGCGGCAAGCGGCAGATCCAGGTCGGCGGCCTCACCGACGTTCTCTAGCAACGTCTCGGCCGCACCGGGGTAGTCCGTCTGTGCGAGGTAGTGCGGGACGTGCACCGAGAAACCCATGGACTCGTGACCGTGCTGCGCCATCCGAAGCTCGAGCAGGGACGAGGCGCTGCCCGGTACCTGCAGATCACCTGCCCAGCTGTTGCCCTCCTTGACCAGCTCCTTGTCGCTGGCGTGGGCGGTCACACCGAGTGGCCGGGTGTGCGGAATGGCCATCGGGATCGAGCCGAGACCGATGGTGCGGCGCACACCGAGCTGTTCGGCGAGGAGCCTGACAGCGGTGGTGAACTTCTCCCACCGCAGGTCCGGTTCCATGCCGGCGAGCAGCAGGAACGGAGTGCCCGACTTGTCCTTGACGGCATAGAGGTTCAGTTCGGGAGCGTCGTAGTCCGAGAAATGATCGGACTTGAACGTCATCGTCGGCCGGCGGGACCGGTAATCGATCAACTCGTCGACGTCGAACGACGCGACCAGCTCCGATTCCAGGCTCTCGCGCAGGTGGGTGGTGGCCAACTTCACCGCGTGACCTGCGTCGGAGAAACCCTCCAGGCCGTGCACCAGGACGGGTCCGACGCCGTCGTTGGAGAAGATTTGCGGTGCCGGAAACTCCAGCTCGTACATCTTCGACTGTTCGGTCATGGCCTGGCCCCTTTCGGATCGACTCGTCGGTACCTCGACACGAGATTCGAGCCAGAATACGCCGACCCTCGGCTCGCGCCGTGTACGCGCCGACGTCGAACGTGGCGAATCACTACCGACAAGAACAACCGATTGCCTGCCGTTCATTCCCGGACGGTCGCCCATCCTGCGCCGAGGGCTCTCGGTGACTCGAGGCGATCAGCGGTCGAAGTTGGCCAGCGCGCGAATCTTGTTGGTGACGTCGAGGGCGGCGACCTTGTACGCCTCGGACAGCGTCGGGTAATTGAACACGGCATCGACGAGATAGTCGACGGTGCCGCCGCACCCCATCACCGCCTGCCCGATGTGCACCAGATCCGTCGCACCCGACCCGAAGATGTGCACGCCCAGAATCGATCGATCCTCGGTGGAGACGAGCAACTTCAACATCCCGTACGAGTCGCCGGCGATCTGCCCCCGGGCGAGTTCGCGGTACCTCGATACCCCGACCTCGTAGGGGATCGATCCCTTCGTCAGGTCGACCTCGGTGGCTCCGACGTACGAGACCTCGGGGATGGAGTAGATACCGATGGGCTGAACGTCGGTCAACTTCGCGTCGGACTCGCCGAACGCGTGATACGCGGCCAACCTGCCCTGATCCATCGACGTCGCGGCCAATGCCGGGAACCCGATGACATCGCCGACGGCATAGATGTGATCGACCTTGGTCTGGAAATGCTCGTCGACGAAGATCCGACCCCGGGCGTCCGCCTCGAGACCTGCGTTCTCGAGATCCAGCGCCGTGGTCAGCCCCTGCCGACCGGCCGAGTACATCACCGTCTCGGCCGGGATGCGCTTGCCGCTCGCCAGCGTGGTCACGGTCCCGTTCGGCCCGACGTCGACCGCGGTCACCGCCTCTCCGAATCGGAACGTCACCGCGAGATCACGGAGGTGGAACTGCAACGACTCGATGATCTCTCGATCGCAGAAGTCGAGCATCGAATCCCGCTTCTCGACGACGGTGACCTTCGTTCCGAGGGCAGCGAACATCGACGCGTACTCGATTCCGATGACGCCGGCCCCGACGACGACCATCGACGCCGGAATGAATTCGAGATTGAGGATTCCGTCCGAGTCGAGCACTCGATAGTCGTCGAACGCGACGTCGGCCGGACGGGCAGGAGCGGTGCCGGTGGCGATCACCACGTTGGCGGCTGCGACGGTGATGCGCTCACCCCGCGTCTCGTCCTCCACGACGATGGTGTGCGCGTCGAGAAACTTGCCGACGCCGGTGATCAGCTCGATGCGGTTCCGGAGCAGTTGCGAACGCACCACCTCGATCTCCTTGCCGATCACGTGCTGGGTTCGGGCCAACAGATCGGCAGGAGTGATATCGGCCTTCACCCGGTAACTCGCCCCGTACAGCTCCCGTTGATTCATGCCCGTGAGATACAGAACGGCCTCGCGCAGCGTCTTGGACGGAATGGTCCCGGTGTTGACGCAGACCCCGCCGAGCATGTGGCCCTTCTCCACGATCGCCACCCGCTTGCCGAGCTTCGCAGCCGCAATGGCCGCCTTCTGGCCACCGGGGCCGGAGCCGATGACCACCAGGTCGTACTCCATGGGTTCAGACATTCGTCATAGTTACCGCTCGCACGCAAAGACTGCGTGCCCACCCGGTCACAACCTTGTGAACTCCATGATTCGGTGCGTCGAACCCATGCAGATGTCGCCACGTGCTGATGCGTTGTGCGAGGCTGAACAGAGCACAAAACACCCGATTTTCAGTGGAGGAACACATGCCGCAGCAGGTCCGCGCCGTCGTCGCCAAGAGCAAGGGCGAGCCCGTCTCCATCGAGACGATCACCATCCCCGATCCCGGGCCCAACGAGGTCGTCGTGAAGATCCAGGCCTGCGGGGTGTGTCACACCGACCTGCACTACCGCGAAGGCGGCATCAACGACGAATTCCCATTCCTGCTCGGACACGAGGCGGCCGGAATCGTCGAGACCATCGGCGACCGCGTCGAGCACGTCGAGGTCGGAGACTTCGTCGTACTGAACTGGCGCGCCGTGTGCGGCGAATGTCGAGCCTGCAAGCGCGGCACTCCGTGGTACTGCTTCGACACCCACAACGCAGCACAGAAGATGACCCTCGAAGACGGTACCGAATTGACCCCGGCGCTGGGCATCGGCGCATTCGCCGAGAAGACCCTGGTCCACGAGGGCCAGTGCACCAAGGTCGCCGCAGACGCCGATCCCGCCGTGGTCGGACTGCTCGGCTGTGGCGTGATGGCAGGTCTGGGAGCGGCGATGAACACCGGCAACGTCTCGCGTGGGGATTCGGTGGCCGTGATCGGCTGCGGCGGAGTGGGCGATGCCGCGATCGCCGGAGCACGCCTGGCCGGCGCGTCGACGATCATCGCGGTCGATCGTGACCCGGGCAAGCTCGAATGGGCACTGGGCCTCGGAGCCACCCACACCGTCGACTCCTCCGTGGTCGACGCCGTCGAAGCAGTCCAGGAGCTCACCGGAGGCTTCGGTGCCGACGTGGTCATCGACGCCGTCGGTCGCCCGGAGACCTGGAAGCAGGCGTTCTACGCACGCGACCTCGCCGGAACCGTGGTGCTTGTCGGCGTGCCGACACCCGAGATGACCCTCGAGATGCCGCTGATCGACTTCTTCTCCCGCGGCGGATCGCTCAAGTCCTCCTGGTACGGAGACTGCCTGCCCGAGCGCGACTTCCCGCAGTTGGTCGATCTGTATCAGCAGGGCCGTCTGCCGCTCGAGAAGTTCGTCACCGAACGCATCACCATCGACGACGTCGAAGCCGCCTTCGAGAAGATGCATCAGGGCACCGTCCTGCGTTCGGTGGTGGTCCTGTGAGCGGGAAGTTCCGCGTCCAGAACGTCGTCACCTCGGGCACGTTCAGCCTCGACGGTGGCACCTGGGACGTCGACAACAACATCTGGCTGGTCGGCGACGACGACGAGGTGGTGATCGTCGACGCAGCGCACACCGCGGCCCCGATCGTCGACGCGGTTGCCGGCCGGACGGTCAAGGCCGTCATCTGCACCCATGGCCACAACGACCACGTGACCGTGGCACCGGAACTGGCCGATACGTTGGACGCGCCGATTCTGCTGCACCCCGCCGACGACATGCTGTGGGAACAGACGCACCCGGGCGTCGGGCACTCGACCCTCGAGGACGGTCAGCGCATCACGGTGGCCGGAACCGACATCCTGGCGCTGCACACGCCCGGGCACTCACCTGGATCGACGTGCCTGTACCTGCCGGAAGCGGGGGAGTTGTTCAGCGGCGACACCCTCTTCTCCGGCGGCCCGGGTGCCACCGGACGGTCGTACTCGGACTTCCCGACCATCATCGGGTCCATCCGTGATCGGCTCTTCGCGCTTCCCGTCGAGACCCGAGTCAACACCGGCCACGGTGACGGGACGCGCATCGGCGACGAAGCACCGCACCTCGAGGAATGGATCGCCCGCGGCAGCTGAATTGCGACACCGCGGTGGGTCGCCTGCCGCGTTCGAGGTGGTCGGAATGAGACAGTGGTGGGACGCCGGAGCGTGTGCTGCGGCGTTCCACCGACCCGAAGAGGACGTCTTGTGAGCCCCGCCGCACGCAGAACCCGCCTGTCCATCGCCGCGACCTCGGCAGCGATCGCAGCTCTCGTGCTGGTCGGCTGCAGTTCCACGGTCACCGGCACTCCCGAGCCCAGCGCGGGTGCCCCCACTTCGACGCCGGAGTCCGGCGTGGATCTGAACACGCTGCTGATCGATCCGTCCAGCTTCCCGGCACCGTACGACGCCCTGGTGCTGCCCCAGCAGGCGATCTCGCAAGCCGCACCCGATCTCAGCGGAATTCCTGCCGGTGCCGAGGTCAGCCCGGCGGGATGCAAGCCTGCCGACCAGGATTTCGGCCCGACGGGCACGGCCATGATCGTCGGCACCGACAACGACAGCCGGTCCACCATCTCGATCGAGTTGACCGCGGTGGACGAACCGCTCTCGGCGCGCAAGCAGCAGCTCGAACAGTGCGCCGAGGTGACCGCAACCAAGTCCGGCGCGACCTCGACGGTGACCTCCACTCTGACGCCTGCACCGCCCATCGATGCGGACGACACGTTGGCCGTCCGGCAGACCGTCGCATCGGGAGCAGGCGGCGACGCCGTCACACAATCGATGCTGACACTGATGGCCCAGATCGACGACGTGCGAGTGTCGGCCACGTTCATGTCGTTCGGCTCGGGCACGCCCGATGCGATGACCCTCGACGAGCTGTTCACCGCGGCAGTCCAGAAGGTCGGCCAGAGCTGACGCAGCACTAGCAGACGACACCGACACGAATCGGTCGTTTACAGCGCCGGCGACGCGATTCATCCACAGCACGGCAGTTCTCCACAGGGCAGTACGAAAGCCCAGGTCGAGACTCTTTCGATCGTCGGGACCCCGGCCAGGATTCTCCGGTATGTACACACCGACGAACTCTCACGGCAACTTCGACTCCCGCCATCGCGTGCGGCTCGGCCACCCGAGCGACCTGATCACCGCGGTACCGGCCATGCTCGGGTTCCACCCGCACCGATCTATGGTGCTCATCGCGGTCAAGGACGGCGGTGCGAGCGTCGGACCCACGATGCGTCACGACCTCGTCCTGGCCGGCGATCACATCGATCGGCGCGCGGGCGGTCACACCCGCGCGACCCCGGAGATGCTCGACGTCATCGCCTACCTGGCCGGCTACTGCGCGATGGAGAACATTCCCGCGGTCATGGCGGTGTTCGTCGACGACAGGCTCGATCGAACCGTCCGGACATCGCATCTACTCGACGTGGAAGCACTGGTGACCGAACTCGACGCCACACTCGCCTCGTTCGGAGTGCAGCTCGGTGAGGCCCTTGCGGCGTCGGAGATCGCCGAATCCGCCGACTGGTGGACGTTGCGCGGACCACAGCGGCACGGCCTGATGTCCGATCCGTCGGCGTCGCCGATGACCGTGGCCCGCGTGCTCGACGGCTACTCCGTCCGACGATCCAGGTCCGAGCTGGCCGAGACCATCGCGCCGGGCCCCGACGCGACCGTGCGGGCCGTTGCCGCCGAGATCTCGCGACAACGACGGGACGGGATTCGATCTCGTACCGACGAGCTGACGTCGGTGCTGTCGTACGTCGCGCGAGCGCCGTACGACACCGAATTGGATCCGACCGACATCGCTCGGATCGCACTCGCGATCGGTCATGTCCAGGTGCGTGACGCACTGCTGGCCCTGACTCTCGGTGACGACGCGGGATTCGTCGAAGAGTTCTGGGCGAGGATGTCCCGCGTCCTGCCGAAGGCCGAACGAGCCATCGCCGCAACACTTCTGGCCTTCAGCGCGTACGTCCGCGGAGACGGACCGATGGCCCGCATCGCGATCGATGCGGCACTGGAAGCCGACGAGAACTACTCGCTGGCGCGACTGCTGGACCGGTCGCTCAGCGCCGGCGCAGGTCCCGATCTCGTTCGGGAAGTGGCCGAGAGCGGCTTCGCGTGTGCTCGCGCCTGCGGAGTTCGGCTCCCCGGCGACCCCTTCGGTCGACGGTGACGGCAGTCGAGCACATCGACGATCGGCAGGCGAGTGGGTCAGCGCGCCGCGTGCGACCGATCGCCGAGCTGTTGCAGGAATGTCCACGCATCGGCCACGATCCGATCGAGATCGGTCAGCTCCGGCGTCCATTTCAACTCCTCGACTGCGCGCGAGCTCGAGGCGATCAACACGGCAGGGTCACCGGCACGACGGGGAGCATGTTCGACGGCGATGGGCAGACCGGTGACGCGCTCGCAGGACGAGATGACCTCGTGCACGGAGAATCCGGTGCCGCTGCCGAGGTTGTAGATGGTGTGCTCGCCCGGTTGTGCGGCATCGACAGCGAGTATGTGCGCCTCGGCGAGGTCGGCGACGTGGATGTAGTCGCGAACAGCCGTACCGTCCGGAGTGGGCCAGTCGGTGCCGAACTCCGAGATCTTCTCGCGCTGCCCGAGTGCGACCTGGAGCACGAGCGGAATCAGGTGGGTCTCGACGACGCGATTCTCTCCGAAACCGTTGTAGGCACCGGCGACGTTGAAGTACCGAAGGCTCGTGGCGGCGAGGCCGTAGGCCGCGGCGTACGACGTGATCGCGTGATCTATCGCGAGTTTGGTGGCACCGTAAGGATTGGTGGGGCGGGTGGGTGCGTCCTCGGTGATGGGGGTCTTCTCGGGCTCGCCGTACGTGGCGGCGGTCGAGGAGAACACCAGCTTCGCGGTGCCGGATGCACGAATGGCATCGAGCAACGCCAGCGAGGTGACGACGTTTCCGCTCCAGTACTTGTCGGGCGAGACCACCGACTCGCCGACGAGAGATTGCGCGGCGAAGTGCAGGACGGCGTCGAACCCGCCGCCGATCAGTACGTCCGCGGCGACGTCCTTGATGTCGCCTTCGACGAATGTGGCACCACCGGGCACGGCGTCCCGGTTACCGGTGGACAGGTTGTCCACGACCACGACCTCGTGACCGCGCTCGACGAGCACAGCCGCGCAGACGCTGCCGACGTAGCCAGCACCACCGGTAACCAGAAGCTTCACTGTTCGTTCTCCCTCACACGCGTCCGACGCCGTCGTCGGTGTGAGGTCAGACCTTCTTCACCTGGACGGCGTGCGCCATTTCCTCGGATATGTCGACACCACTGTGTCCTGGCACCGTGATCGTGACCGACCCGGGCTTGGCTTCGACTGTAACCCGAGCATCGGGGACCACGCCTGCTTCGCGAAGCTGAGCGATGACCTCCGGGTCGGACTGAACGTGCTCGGCGAGGCGTCGCACGACGACAGCGGTCGGCTGGCCGACGGGCACATCCGTGAGGCGGATGAGAGCTTCCGGTGCGAGAGTCGACTGGCCGAGACCGAGTTCCTCCAGACCGGGGATCGGGTTGCCGTACGGCGAGGTGGTCGGGTTGTTCAGGACGGTGACCAGACGTCGCTCGACCTCCTCGCTCATCACGTGTTCCCAACGGCACGCCTCGGCGTGCACGTCTTCCCAGCGCAGACCGATGATGTCCACGAGCAGACGCTCGGCCAAACGGTGTTTGCGCATGACCGCGACCGCCAGGCTTCGGCCCTTCTCGGTCAGCTCGAGGTGTCGATCGCCTGCGACGGACAACAGCCCGTCTCGCTCCATCCGAGCAACGGTTTGGCTGACGGTGGGACCACTCTGTTCGAGCCGTTCGGCGATTCTCGCGCGGAGCGGAATCACGCCCTCTTCTTCCAAATCGTAGATCGTCCGGAGGTACATCTCCGTGGTGTCGACCAGATCCTTCACACTCAACCCCTTCGTCGGGCTCGATCCTACCGTCAGCGCCCCGAAATGAGCGCTGCACCCAGCCGCAGCGGGCGCGGCGCACCACAACGGCGTACGCCGTTTCCCATGGCTTCTCACAAGGGGACTGTGGGGACAACACCGGAACCCGGCAACACCATCCCGTCCGACAACGTAGTTTTGTCCGTATGTCTGATCAGGCGACACGCGCCGCCGCGCCCATCCCGAACCGCCCCGAGGACATCGTCGTGTGGAGCGCGGATTACCTCGGCTACCGGTGGAGCGACGACCACCCGATGAATCCGACTCGACTCGATCTGACAATGGCACTCGCTACCGACATCGGCCTGCTCGCGGGCGTCGAACTCGTCGAGCCCACTGCCGCGCCCGATTCCGAGCTCCTCCGATTTCACACCAGCGCCTACATCGAGGCCGTCAAACAGGCACCGTCGCAGGGCCCGGCTCTGCGAGATCCCGACGACGTCGTCCACGGACTGGGTTCCGACGACAACCCGGTGTTTCCGCAGATGCACGAGGCGAGCGCCATGCTCGCCGGTGGTTCTCTGGCCGCCGCCCGCGAAATCGCGTCGGGACGTGCTCGACGCGCGGTGAGCATCGGCGGCGGCATGCACCACGCGATGGCCGACTGGGCCTCCGGCTTCTGCGTCTACAACGACGCCGCGATCGCCATCTCGTGGTTGCTGGACAACGGGTTCGACCGGATCGCCTACATCGACGTCGACGCTCACCACGGAGACGGCGTTCAGGCGGCATTTCTCGGTGACCCGAGAGTGCTCACCGTCTCGTTGCACCAACATCCGGCGACGCTGTGGCCGAACACCGGATGGTCGACCGAGGTGGGAGCCGAACGCGGTGAGGGAACCTCGATCAACGTTCCATTGTTGCCCGGCACCGCGGATCGGTTGTGGCTGCGCGCGTTCCACGCGATCGTGCCGGGTGCGATCGCGGCGTTCGCGCCTCAGATCATCGTCAGCCAGTGCGGTGTCGACAGCCACCGCGAGGATCCCCTCGCGGACCTGGCCCTGACCGTCGACGGCCAGAATGCGGCATTCCTGGCCATGCGTGATCTGGCGGACAAACATTCCGAGGGTCGGTGGTTGGCCGTCGGCGGCGGAGGGTACGGCTTGGTGCGCGTCGTTCCACGGGCCTGGACGTACCTCATCGCTGCCGCGCTCGGTCGCGACATCGACCCGATGTCGGCGTTGCCGGACACGTGGCGGGAGCGAGTACGGACCATGGCACCGAGTGTCGACCTCCCGCAGACGATGGGTGACGGGGGAGACGTCGACTATCCCGCCTGGGACGGACCCGGGGGATCCCTCGCCGGGACCGACGGCACCGACAGGGCGCTCGAGCGCGTCGACTCGGCCATCATCGCCACCCGTCGAGCAGTGTTTCCACTGCTCGGACTCGATCCGGAGGACCCGCGTGACTGATCCGACCGACAGCCCCTCGGACGAGGAGCCGGCCGTTGCGGCGTCGGACCCGAGTGACAAGGAACCGCGCGACCAGGAACCGAGCAACCAGGAACCGAGCGACAAGGACCTGGCCAGAGAGCGAGCGGAAACATCCTTTCCGCGGCACTGGGTTGCCGACGTCCTGACCTCCGACGGCGGTGTGGTGCACCTGCGTCCCATCGTCCCGTCGGACTCCGAACGGATCGTCGCATTCCACGGCCGGTTGTCCGAGCGGACGAGATACCTGCGGTATTTCGGCCCGTACCCCACGATGCCGCAGCGTGACGTGCTCAACTTCACCACGGTCGATCACCACGACCGGGTGGCGTTCGTCGCAGTGCTCGGTGACGACATCATCGCGGTCGGCCGCTACGAGCGACTGCCCGAGGGAGACGGCAACTCCGCCGAGGTGGCCTTCGTCGTCGCCGACGCACACCAGGGTCGCGGGCTGGGTCCGATCCTGCTCGAACACCTCGCCGGAGCGGCCGCCGAGAACGGTGTGAACATGTTCGTCGCCGAGG
>NZ_LVCU01000286.1:0-13006 GCF_001647185.1 Rhodococcus sp. EPR-147 | reverse complement strand
CTGGAGTTCGCCATCGACCCCAGCGAAGCTCTGCTGTCGGTGCGCAATTCCCGTGAGCGTGCCGCCGAGGCCCGCAGTGTGCGCAATGTACTGAGCCCACGATCGGTGGCCGTGATCGGAGCGTCGACGGACAGCTCGAAGGTGGGCAACGCCGTTCTGGCGAATCTGCTGGCGGGCAACTTCACCGGGCCCGTCTATCCCGTCAACGCCGACCATCGTTCGGTTCGCGGGGTCCGCGCCTACGCCACGGTGCACGACATCCCGGATCCGGTCGATCTTGCGATCGCAGCGGTACCGGCCGATGCGATCGACGCGGTACTCGACGACTGCCTCGACAAGGGCGTCAAAGCGTTGCTGGTGGTGTCGGGTGGATTCGGCGAGACCGGACCCGCGGGGCAGGAGAGCGAGCGCAGGCTGGTGCTCGCGGCGAGGGCGCACGGAATGCGGTTGATCGGGCCCAACGCGCTCGGTGTGGCGAACACCGATCCCGAGTTCGGTCTGAACGCCACTCTTGCTCCGCATCTGCCCACTCCGGGCAACGTCGGGTTCTTCTGTCAGTCCGGTGCCCTCGGCATCGCGATTCTGGACGAGGCCGCCAACCGCAGGCTCGGACTGTCGACCTTCGTCTCGGCCGGAAACCGCGCCGATGTGTCCGGTAACGATCTACTGCAGTACTGGGATTCGGACCCGGCCACCGAGGTGATCCTGCTGTACCTCGAGAGCTTCGGTAATCCCAGGAAGTTCACCAGGATCGCCCGACGGGTGGCGCGCAGCAAGCCCATCATCGCGGTCAAGAGCGGCCGCGGGGCCGTGCCGCCCGCACATGCGATCGGTGCCGACATCGACGACTCCATCGTGCGCGCACTGTTCGCTCAGGCCGGAGTCATCCAGGTCGACACCATCTCGGAACTCTTCGATTGCGCGGTGCTCTTCGGAAATCAGCCGCTGCCCGTCGGACCGAGGGTTGCCGTGGTGGGAAACTCGACCGCGCTCGGGGTGTTGGCGGTCGACGCTGCGCGGGCCAAGGGCTTGCATGCGAGCAGCCCGATCGACGTCGGTCCGCAGGCCGGTCCCGAGGATTTCGCCGCGGCCGTGTCGTCGGCACTGGCCGCGTCGGACATCGACGCTGTCATCGTCGTGTTCGTACCCCCGGTGGCGGTGGAGGTGGAGCCGTTCGCGACCGCGCTCGGCAACGCCGTCCGTGGATCCGACAAGCCCGTACTCTCGACGTTCCTCGCTACCGAGGGCATTCCGGACGTCCTGGCGGTCCGGGGGCCGGGTGGATACCCCATCCGCGGTTCGGTGCCCTCGTACTCGAGCCCGGAGCGAGCGGTTGCCGCCCTCGCCGCCGCGTGGCGCTACTCCGCGTGGCGGTCGCGACCGGTGTCGAACCTGGTCCGGCCCAAGAGCATCGATTCCGAACGCGCCAAGCAGCTGGTCGAGGGCTGGCGTTCGGCAGGCAGTCACGGACGGTGGCTCTCCGACTTCGAAACCGCCGAGTTGCTGGGCTGCTACGGACTCGACGTCGTCGCTTTCCGGACGGTGACCGACGAGGACGAGGCCGTCGCAGCGGCAGACGAACTCGGCTACCCGGTGGCGGTCAAGGCGACCGGTGAACGGTGGCGGCACCGGCCGGATCACGGTGGAGTGCGCCTCGACATGGCGGACGCGTCCGCGGTGCGGGTGGCGTATCGCAATCTGGCGGCAGACTCGGGCGAGCCGTTGTTGCACGTCCAGCGCATGGCGGTCAAGGGAATCGGCTGCGTCGTACGCGTACAGGACGACCCGTCGTTCGGATCGCTCATCTCGTTCGGTCTGGCCGGCGTCATCTCGGACCTGCTGGGCGACCGTGCCTATCGGGTACTTCCGCTGACCGAGGACGAGGCCGCGCAGCTGATCGACGCGCCCAAGGCGGCTCCGCTGCTGTCCGGATATCGCAATGCGGTGCCCGTCAACAAGAATGCCCTGATCGACCTCGTGCAGCGGATCTCGGCACTGGCAGAAGATATCGCCGACATTCGCGAGATCTCGTGCGAGCCGGTTCTGGCGTCCGCCGACGGCGCACAGATCACCGATGCGCGCGTTCGCATCGGTCCGGAACCGACCAAGGCCGATCTGGGCCCGCGTCGATTGCGCTGACCGAGACCGGCTTCGAAAAGGCAGAAGCCGAGGCGACGTCCCAGGGGGAGAGGACGTCGACTCGGCTACCTCACGAGGTGGCGCGAGCGGGGATGATCACCGCTGCGCCACCGGTCGGTGGTGACGTTCAGCTGGCGTAGGACCGCAGCTTCTCGGCGCGGTCGCCCTGCCGAAGCTTCACCATCACCTCGCGCTCGATCTGACGGACACGCTCACGGGAGAGCCCGAAGAGCTTGCCGATCTGATCGAGGGTGCGGGGCTGTCCGTCGTCCAGGCCGTATCGGAGACGGATGACCTGCTGCTCCCGCTCGTCGAGAGTGCCGAGAACGACACGAACGTCGCTGTGCAACAGTCCGGCGATGACGGCATTCTCCGCAGACGTCGCCTCGGAGTCCTCGATGAAGTCACCGAGGGGTGCTTCCTCGTCGCTGCCCACCGGCATGTCCAGGCTCACCGGGTCGCGGCTGTGGTCGAGCAGGTCGGCGATCTTCTCCACCGCGATACCCGATTCGCTCGACAACTCCTCGTCCGTTGCCTCGCGGCCGAGCTGCTGGTGCAGTTCACGCTTGATCCTGGCCAGCTTGTTGACCTGTTCGACCAGGTGGACAGGGAGCCGGATCGTGCGGCTCTGATCTGCCATCCCGCGGGTGATGGCCTGACGGATCCACCAGGTCGCGTAGGTCGAGAACTTGAAGCCCTTGGCGTAGTCGAACTTCTCCATCGCGCGGATGAGTCCGAGGTTGCCCTCCTGGATCAGGTCCAGCAAGGGCATACCGCGCCCGGTGTAGCGCTTGGCAAGAGACACGACCAGGCGAAGGTTCGCTTCGAGGAGATGGCTGCGGGCAGCACTGCCGTCGCGGACGATGATGGCGAGGTTGCGCTTCTTGACCGCGCTCAGCCTCTTCGTGTTCTCGAGAACCTGCTTCGCGTACAGACCAGCCTCGATCCTCTTGGCCAGATCTACTTCCTCGGCAGCCGTCAGCAACGCGGTGCGGCCGATGCCGTTGAGATAGACGCGAACGAGATCGGCTGCTGGGCTCTGGGCGTCCAGATCGGCGTCGGTCGGCCGTGGACGAATCGTGGTGCTGGGGCTGGTCATGACTTGCCTCCTGGTCGGTGGTGTCTCACAGGGTTCAACGCTCGGGAGACTCCGATAAGTTCCCACGCCGATCCGGTGGATACCCGCGTGACCAGGGATTACGTCATGTTCGTCCTGAGAAGTTGCTGAGAAGTGAAACCGCCGGGAACGGTCGCTCTCGTGGGGTGACGTCCGGGACTCATCGGGCCGGCAGAACCAGGCCGTGCCGGACGAGCCCCTGCATCATCGTCACCGCATGCTGTGCCAGTTCCTCTGCGTCCTCGTCGTGCGCAGCAGCGAGCAACTCCACCAGTTCACCGACCGGTAGGCCATCGGGTCGCAGCCCGGCGAGCAGAGCCGCACCGAGTTCGTCGACGTCGTGCTGCCACTGCGGGCCGTTTCCGCGATGGACTCGCAGCGCTACCGGAGCCCAGCCCTCGTCGCCGGGGAGATATACCCGTTCGAGTGCGGTGTTCGGTTCCAGAGTCAGCACCGAGTCGAGGATGTCGTGCTCTCGCAGCCAGTCCAGCCGCGCGAAGTACTCGATCGCTTCGTTGCCCAGCGGGTCGGAGAAGCCGTGCGTGAGCTCCTCGGCCAGAAGGTCGGTCGGCGCATCGGTACTGCGGAGATAGACGAACCCGAAACCGATTCCTTCCACGTCGGCGGCAGCGAAGTGATCGAGCCAGGACTGTGCCACCGCGGCCGCGTCGGGATCGCGGGGATCGAGTCCGCCGTCGCGCATCCACGTGCCCACGTACAGCGCGGGATCGGCGACGTCGCGCTCGACGACCCAGGCGTCGATCCCGTGCGCGGGAAGCCACGACGCCACGCGAGCACGCCAGTCCTCGCCGCGGACGTGCACCCACGAGGCCAGGATGGCAGCGGTACCACCGAGCGTCAGGTGGTCCGGGGCCCGGCCGATCATCAGAGCGCTCGCGCCGTCGAGATCGAGGCCGGAATCGCGGTACGAATGCAGCACTTCGGCGCGGCCGACGACGAACGGCGGGTTGGCGACGATGCGATCGAATCGACGCCCGGTAACCGGCTCGAACCACGAACCGTGCAGAAACTCGACGTCGAGGCCGTTGAGCGCCATTGTCGCCGCCGCGAGGTCCATCGACCGCGGACTGATGTCCGTTGCGGTCACCTGCGCCGCGTAGTCGCAGGCGTGGACGGCCTGGATGCCGCATCCGGTACCGACGTCGAGAACACCGGTCACCGGGGACGTGGGGGTTCCCCGCAGCAGCGACAACGAGGCCTGGCCGACGCCGAGTACGTGGTCGCGAGCAGTCTCGGCGACGCGCATGCTGCCGTCCGGATCCGAGACGATCCATCGGGTTCCGTGTCCGGCGTCGAGCGGTCGAATGTCGAGCAGCGTCCGCACCGTCGACCCGGAACGGGTCAGGATCCCGGCCGAGACGGCGTCGTCGACCGTCAACGGTGCGATGGCGTCGGCGACGTCGGACTCGGCGCAGTCGTCGACGAGCAGGAACAGGCGCACCAGAACACCCAGCGCGCCGCCGTCCCGACTGGCGTTGCGGACCGGCACCGGCTCGCTGCGACCGAGGGCAGCATGGGCGTCGTCCCCGAGCAGCGTCAGCACGCCGTCGGCGTCGTACCCCGCCCGCTCGAAGGCATCACGAAGACCGGCGCAGGCGAGGACGAGCGGGGACGTGGAGTTCGGTGCAGTCACGACGCAAGTGTCGCATCGGCGAGGGCCGGTGCGTCAGTCGTCGCCCGCTTCGATCACCCGGTGGTTGCTCGATTCCAGTTGCGGCCTGTCGACGGTCCGGTAGTCGTACCGGCTCATCTCGTCCTTGGTGCGGGGCGGCCGATCGTTGGCGATCAGCACAGCCATCCACGGCAGAGGAATGGACGCTCCGACTATTGCCATGGAGATCCACGGGTTCATCCACATCCCGTACGCGATGGCAGCCAACACCAACGCCGGAATGCGGAACGACATGATGAACATGTATTTGCGGACGCGAGCTTTGTGCTGCTCCTCGACCGACTGCTGCGCCTCGGTGATAAGGACGGGCCCATCCGGCGAGTCGCTGTACGCGCTTCCGTCGAACCCTGGGGTTCTCGTCATACCTCCACTGTGGCACTACTGCTCACAGAATGCTTGCAACGAGCTTGTGCAACCGGTTACCCCTCGATGGGGATTCACGGATTAATCTGTGTCCATGAGCACTCAGACGAAGGACCGTCCCGATATCGCACCGGACGAAACCACGGAAGACGACCGGCCGAAGTTCTTCCACTACGTGAAGAAGAACAAGATCGCCGAGAGCGCAGTGATGGGTACGCACGTCGTCGCGCTGTGCGGTGAGGTGTTTCCCGTCACCAAGTCGGCGAAGCCCGGATCACCGGTGTGCCCGGACTGCAAGAAGGTCTACGAGGGCCTGAAGAAAGGCGACTGAGCACCGTCTCCCGGGTGTCGGTCGGGGGTCGGCTCGGGACGCCCCGAGCGGGCGCGGTCGCCGGACAGTTTGATCGGCCCCGTGGCGAGCCGTCGGGCGACAGCGGTCACCGGCCCCGACGGCTTGTCGTCGGTTGCGGTCTGCGCTGCGATCCACTCGCGCATCTGGTCCATTCGTGTTGCCCGTGCAGGTGAGAACTCCTGGATCGTCGCGTTGAACTCGGCCCCGAGCACGACGGCGAAGCCGAGGAAGAACGTGAACAGCAGAAACGCGATGGGTGTCGCCAGGGCGCCGTAGGTGTACCCGGTGCTCGTCACCCAGCCGAGGTATCGACGCAGGACCGCGCTCGCGATCATGAAGAACACCCCGGCCAGCAGAGCGCCGCCGAGGAGACGATGCCACGGCAGCGAGGTGTGCAGAGCAACCTTGTACAGCGTCGTCAAACCCATGATCAGCAGTAGACCGACGGCCGGGTAGTAGAAGAAGTCGACGAGCTCGCTGCCCACCGTGATCCACGAATCCGGCAGGATCTGCTGCACGTACACCGGTCCGAGGGCGACGAGCGGAAGCACGAAGACCGCGATCACCAGGAAACCCACGTAGAGAAGCAGCGCGAAGAACCGCTGCCAGACGGGGTTTCGCGCGTCGGCCTGGCCGTGCGCTTCCACGATGGAATCGACGAACGTCGAGATCGCCGACGACCCGGCCCACAACGAGAGCAGAAAGCCCACGGACACGATCTCTCCGCTGCCCTGAGCGAGGACGTCCTTGACCGTCGGCGCGATGATCTGGTCCACGACGCTGCCGCTGAACAGGGTGTTGCTGAACGTGATGATCTTGGACTCGATGATCTCGACGGTGTTGGGTCCGAACCATCCGCCGACGAGTCCCAGACTGCCCAGCACACCGAGCAGCAGCGGCGGCAGTGACAGCGTCTGCCAGAACGCGGCCGTTGCAGCCTTGCTGAAGATCGAATCGTCCCACGCTTTGCTCAGAGTGCGCACAGTCACTTTCCACACCGCGTGTAGCGGTTTTCTCGCCGACAATCGTTCCGGTGGTGGAGTTCCGCCTGCAGACTCGCTCATGGTTCCTCCAGCATTCCTGACGAAAGGCGTCTTCGCCTAACAGCCGACTCGCCGTGTCGCATCCGACTCGCCCCAGCGATGCGGGATCGGTCGGTGCGGAGCGATAGGCTCCTCGGCGGACACTGCAGGGCTACCGAGAGCGCGAGGAATTTACATCGATGCCAGGAACCGGCGGCCAGTGAGCGCTGACATGTTCGATCCGACACCACCATCGACCGAGCAGCCTGCCGCTCCCACGAGCGGGGGAGCACCGCTGCGCGCGTGGCAGCGACGGGCGCTGACGAAGTATCTCGTCGCCTCGCCCAAGGACTTTCTCGCGGTCGCAACGCCCGGCGCAGGCAAGACGACGTTCGCCCTTCGGGTGGCTGCCGAACTGCTGGCCCATCGCACCGTCGATCAGGTCACCGTCGTCGCGCCCACCGAGCACCTCAAGCACCAGTGGGCGGAGTCGGCGGCCAGGGTCGGCATCGCATTGGACTCGCGCTTCTCGAACTCGACCGGGCAGACCTCGAGCGACTATCACGGCGTGGTCGTGACGTACGCGCAGATCGCATCGCACCCGTTCAAGCATCGGGTGCGCACCGAATCGCGTAAGACTCTCGTGATTCTCGACGAGATTCACCACGGCGGCGACGCGAAGAGCTGGGGTGAAGGCATTCGCGAAGCGTTCGGAGACGCCACGCGACGGCTCGCACTGACCGGTACGCCGTTCCGCAGCGACGACAGTCCCATTCCGTTCGTCAACTACGAACCGGATCAGGACGGCCTGATGCGGTCCAAGGCCGATCACGCGTACGGCTACTCCGATGCTCTTGCGGACGGCGTCGTCCGCCCGGTCGTGTTTCTCGCGTACTCCGGAGAGGCGCGCTGGCGGGACAGTGCCGGTGAGGAGTACACCGCCCGGCTCGGTGAGCCGCTCAATGCCGAACAGACCGCGAGGGCATGGCGCACCGCACTGGATCCGCAGGGCGACTGGATGCCGGCCGTGCTGTTGGCGGCGAACACGCGTCTCGCGCAACTGCGGGCAGGAGGCATGCCCGATGCAGGCGGTCTGGTGATCGCGACCGATCAGACGGTGGCGCGGGCCTACGCGAAGCTGATCGAGGTGATCACGGGGGAGACACCGGCGATCGTGCTGTCCGACGACCCCACGTCCTCGGCTCGCATCGCCGAGTTCGGCAAGAGCGATCAGCGTTGGATGGTCGCGGTTCGCATGGTGTCCGAGGGCGTCGACGTTCCGCGACTGGCCGTCGGTGTCTACGCGACGAGCGCGTCGACCCCGCTGTATTTCGCGCAGGCCATCGGCCGCTTCGTGCGGTCTCGGCGCAAGGGGGAGACCGCGAGCGTCTTTCTGCCGTCGGTACCGGTGCTGTTGGATCTCGCGTCGCAGCTCGAGGCGCAGCGCGATCACATTCTCGGAAAACCGCACCGGGAGAAAGACGGTTTCGACGACGAGCTGTTGGCCGACGGCAAAAAGCAGAAGGACGAACTGGGCGAGGAAGAGAAGGCGTACACCTCGCTGGGTGCGGATGCGGAACTGGATCAGGTGATCTACGACGGCTCCTCGTTCGGTACCGCGACGTTCTCGGGCAGCGACGAGGAAGCCGACTATCTCGGTCTGCCCGGCTTGCTCGACGCGAAGCAGATGCGCGACCTGTTGCGTCAGCGTCAGCAAGAGCAGATCGACAAGCCCGCTGCGGGCCCTGCGGTGCCGGCTCCTGCCGTCGTCAACGACAGGGCCACCAGTGCGGGCCAGTTGGCCGGCCTGCGGCGTGAATTGAACAGTTTGGTCGCGGTGTACCACCACCGCACCGGGAAGCCGCACGGGGTGATTCACGGCGATCTGCGTCGTATCTGCGGCGGCCCGCCGACGGCGATGGCGTCGGCCGATCAGTTGGGCGAGCGAATCGCGCAGTTGCGGAAGATGTAGGGCCACGGGCGGAACCGGGCACGAAAAAGACGGACGGTCTGATGACCGTCCGTCTTCTTCGTGTTCGTCGATCGTGGCGAACCTGTTTCCCCCGACACAAAAGGTGGGTTACACCGTGGAGTCCGATTCGGTCATCACCGTTGCGTTCACTTCACGCAAACGGGCTTCGTGCTCGGTGGCGTGGTGACCGCAGAAGAGAAGTTCTCCACCGGTCGAGAGCACGACACGCGCGCGAGCCCCTGCACCGCACCGGTCGCACCGGTCCGCTGCTGTCAATTGTGGGCTGGTCAATGTTCCGGGCATGACTCCTCCGTACTGGCTTGCGGGTTGTCCCGTTCGCCTGGGGCCGGTCCGCCGCGTCGGTATGGCGCGGTTCGTTCACTCTGTCAGACGTATGGCGGTCACGCGTTGTTCCCGAGCGCGTTTCTTTGTGTTGTCACTAACACGAAACATGTCCCACGAGCAGGAACATCTCCCAGAGTGTTCGCTGAGAGCTGATACCGGTTCACGCGAGCCACGGCAGTAGGGTCGCCGATGTGTCTTCGACTTCCACTTCGCTCTCCGGCGCATCGAAGCTCGGTATTCCATCCCTGTTCGTCATCGGCGCGGTGTGTATGTACGTCGGCGCGGCGATCGGGGTGTTCCTGTTCGACGTCGTCGATCCGGCAGCGGTGGCGTGGCTGCGCGGCTTCGGTGCGGCGCTGGTTCTGGTGCTCTGGCGACGGCCGTGGCGGCGCAGGGCGGGCACCGGCGGTGCGTGGACCGTGCGTCGGGCGATCACGGCCGCCGCGTTCGGCGGTGCGACGATCGGCATGAACGCAATGTTCTACGAGGCGATCGCCCGGCTTCCCCTCGGCGCGGCGGTGGCCATCGAGTTTCTCGGGCCGATCGCGGTCGCTGCTGCCGGGTCGAGAAGGCCTGCCGATGTGTGCGCGTTGCTCCTGGTGGTGGCCGGTGTCGGGGCCATCGCTTCCGCGCAGTTCGAGGGCGGTGAGGTGGGGCTTGTCGGGATCGCGTTCGCGCTGGGCTCGGCGGCCCTGTGGGCTGCCTACATCGTGCTGGGCAAATCTGTTGCCGACGCAGGCCAGGGACTCGACGACATGGCTGCCGGGTTCGGAATCGCGTCCGTACTCCTGGCCGTGCCGTTGTTCGGACCGTTCGCGGCCGCGCACTCGAATGCGTTGGGAGACTGGCGGATCTGGGTTCTCGGATTGGGCGTCGGGCTGCTGTCGAGTGTGGTTCCCTACGTTCTCGATCAGTACGTCCTGGTGCGAGTGGGCCGGGCGCGCTTCGCATTGTTGCTGGCGCTGCTTCCGGCGACGGCGACGGTGGTCGGTGCCGTGGTGCTGACCCAGATTCCGACGGCTCTCGAGGCTCTGGGAATCGTGGCTGTCATCGCTGCCGTCGTCGTCGGTGGCCTGCCGGCCCGCAGAGATCGTGGCGTTGCCGACATTCCACCGCCCTGAGCCGCACTCGACACTGCAGAATGGAACGGTGACCAGCAAGCAGGACGACCTCGTTCACATCTGCACGGCAGGGGAGTGGCTCGCGATGCGCGGTCGGGCCGAATACACCCCGGACTCGTACGATTCCGTCGGGTTCGTGCACCTGTCCACACCCGAACAAGTGCACCTGCCGGCGAATCGGCTCTTCTCCGGGCGCACGGATCTGGTTCTGCTGCGCATAGATACAGCTCGTCTGACGGCACCCGTTCGGTGGGAACCGGGGGTACCGACAGATCCGGAGTCGATGGTCTTCCCGCACCTGTACGGACCGCTACCGATCGCGGCCGTGACCGCGGTCGTCGACTATCGGCCGGGGCCGGACGGAACGTTCGGGGTGCCGCAGGTGTGACGGCATCCACGCCGCAAAAGAACAACGACCGCTGATCACTGTGATCGGCGGTCGTTGTTCGAGATGGAGCGAACGAATCAGTCCAGGTAGTCGCGCAGTACCTGAGAACGCGACGGATGACGCAGCTTGGACATGGTCTTGGACTCGATCTGACGGATTCGCTCGCGCGTGACGCCGTAGACCTGACCGATCTCGTCGAGGGTGCGGGGCTGACCGTCGGTGAGGCCGAATCGCAGACGAACCACGCCTGCCTCGCGCTCGGACAGCGTCTCGAGAACCGACTGCAGCTGATCCTGGAGCAGAGTGAACGACACGGCGTCCACGGCGACGACGGCTTCGGAGTCCTCGATGAAGTCACCGAGCTGGCTGTCGCCCTCGTCACCGATGGTCTGGTCGAGCGAGATGGGCTCACGCGCGTACTGCTGGATCTCCAGCACCTTCTCCGGCGTGATGTCCATTTCCTTCGCGAGCTCTTCGGGAGTGGGTTCGCGACCCAGATCTTGGAGGAGCTCACGCTGGATGCGTCCGAGCTTGTTGATGACCTCGACCATGTGCACCGGGATGCGGATGGTGCGGGCCTGATCGGCCATGGCCCGGGTGATCGCCTGCCGGATCCACCACGTGGCGTACGTCGAGAACTTGTAGCCCTTGGTGTAGTCGAACTTCTCGACCGCGCGAATCAGACCGAGGTTGCCTTCCTGGATGAGGTCGAGGAAGGCCATGCCACGACCGGTGTAGCGCTTGGCCAGGGAGACGACGAGTCGAAGGTTCGCCTCGAGGAGGTGGTTCTTGGCGCGGTTGCCGTCACGGCAGATCCACGTCATGTCGCGACGCTGCGCAACGGGAAGCTTCTCGCCCTTCTCCGCGGACTCTCGCATCTTCTCGACCGCGAACAGGCCTGCCTCGATGCGCTTGGCCAGTTCGACTTCCTCTTCGGCGTTGAGGAGTGCGACCTTGCCGATCTGCTTGAGGTAGGCACGCACGGAGTCGGCGGACGCGGTGAGCTCGGCGTCCTTGCGGGCCTGACGCAGCGCCTCGGATTCCTCTTCGTCCCAGACGAAGTCGCCGGACGCCTTGTCCTCGGCAGTCGGCTCGGCGGTGGCGTCTTCCTCGGTGTCGTCACCGGCGGCCACCACCTCGACGACATCGTTGGCGGCAGCGGCGAGGTCGCCCTCGGAGATGTCGATGTCCTCGATCCCGGGAGTGCTCTCGTCGGCGTCGTCGGAAGCCGGAGCAGCTGCTGTCTTCTTCGCTGCGGCCTTCTTCGCCGGGGCCTTCTTGGCTGCGGCACGCTTGGCCGGTGCCTTCTTTGCCGGTGCCTTCGCAGCGGGTGCCTTGACAGCAGGTGCAGGTGTCGCAGACTCGGTTTCGGAATCTACGGTCTGACGGATATCGGTGGCTGCCACGTACGCCCTTTCGTGACGAAGTCGTGCGGCGTCACGCCAGAGTTGTTTCCGGCGGAGAGGTCTTCGGATTCGGCCGGCTGCGTACCGGCACACACCATTGTAACGACCTCTCAGGAGTTTGTTACCGACCCTCGCCCTACGCAGGTGGCAACCCGCGTGTCAGTCCAGCGATCCGGCGGACGTACCGGTCTCGGCGGACGGTACGGCGGAGTCCGCTGCGAGTGCGGCACCGACGATCCCGGCAGTGTTCAGCAGGGTTGCCGGAACCACGGGTGTGCGATTGGTCAGGTGCGGAATCCACTTCTCGCTCTTGCGGCTGATGCCGCCGCCGGCGATGAAGAGATCCGGCCACAGCAGCGCCTCGAACGTCTCGAGAACCTTCGAGACCTCCTTGGCCCACTCCTTGTAGGACAGGCCCTGGTTCTCCTTCACCGACGACGCCGCACGATGCTCGGCCTCCTTGCCGTCGATCTCCATGTGGCCGAATTCGGTGTTGGGAAGCAGAACGCCGTTGTGCAGCACGGCCGAACCGATCCCGGTGCCGAACGTCAACAGCACGACGACGCCGTCCCTGCCCTTGCCGCCGCCGTACTTGTCCTCGGCCACTCCGGCTGCATCCGCGTCGTTGAGCACGGTGACGTTCTCGGTGCCGATGGCTTTCGCGAACAGCGCGCGGGCGTCGGTGTCGATCCAGGACTTGTCGATGTTGGCGGCCGAGCGAGCGACACCGTTGGTCACCACTGCAGGCAGGGTGACGCCCACCGGGCCGGTCCACTCGAAGTGCGCGACGATCTCGGCCACGGTGCGCGCGACGGCATCGGGGGTCGACGGTTGCGGCGTCTCGATCTTGTAGCGGTCGCCGACGAGCTCACCGGTGCTCAAGTCAACGATTCCGCCCTTGATGCCGCTGCCGCCGACGTCGACGCCGAACCCGTGGCGCGCCGCCGCAGCGGTGGTGTTGTCCGAACCTGCCTGTGTCATGTGGATGCCGCTCCTGGCGTGATCGAATCAGTGTGATGCCGTCGGTTCCGAACAATAGTGTGTTTCGGCGTTCGTGGGACGGTGACGTCACCGGCGGTCGCTGCGGT
>NZ_LVCU01000285.1:0-11560 GCF_001647185.1 Rhodococcus sp. EPR-147 | reverse complement strand
CGCCGTACGGGTCGCGACGCGAGCCGCCGAGCACGTCAGGCGACGCCGCCCGGAGGTCTTCGGCGGCGAACCGATCGAAGGTGACGGCGCGGTGCAGTCGAAGAGCACGCCGACCGATCCGGTGACGATCGTGGACACCGAAACCGAGAGCGTCCTCCGCGAGCTGCTGGCGCGGCTTCGGCCGCAGGATGCCGTTCTCGGCGAGGAGGAAGGCAGCGAGAACGACTCGCTCGACGGCGTGCGGTGGGTGCTCGACCCGATCGACGGAACCGTGAATTTCATGTACGGAATTCCGGCGTACGCGGTGTCGGTCGCGGTTCAGATCGACGGTGTCAGTGTTGCGGGGGCCGTGGTCGACGTCGCCCGCGAGCTCGTCTACTCGGCCGCTCTTGGGCGCGGGGCGACGGTGGAGCGAGCCGACGGTACCCAGGAGCAGCTGCACTGTTCGGGTGTCACCGATGTGTCGATGACGTTGTTGGCCACCGGATTCGGCTACGGATCCGGTCGTCGCGCGGTGCAGGGCGCGATCATTTCCGAACTGCTGCCTCAGGTGCGTGACATCCGCCGGATCGGTTCGGCTGCGCTCGATCTGTGCATGGTCGCGTCCGGAGTTGTCGACGCACACTTCGAGCACGGGCTCAGTCCGTGGGATTGGGCGGCGGGTGGGCTGATCGCAGCCGAGGCTGGCGCGACGGTCAGGCTGCCTGCTGCCGACAGCACCAGCGCTCAGGGTGCGGTGACGGTGGCCGCTGCCCCAGGGGTCTCGAACGCCTTCCTGGCGGTACTGCGCAGCGCGGGTGCACTCGATCCGATACCCGGCTGACGCGCCGCCGGTCGGTCAGCAGCGCGATTCGCGTGCTGCCGAGAGCAGATCGGCGTCGAGTGGCGCAGGGGCGGCACCGGGTGCGGTACCGGCGAGCGTGCGCAACACTTCCTCGGCGTCGTCGTTGGGCTGGATCTCGCTGAAGTAGGTACCGAGAGCCAGATCGACCGAGTCGTCGGCGCGGGCATCCTGAATCAGTTCGGCGCACGGCGCGACCAGTGACACGGCACTGGCCGCCGCCAGGCCGGCCGGGCCGAACCGAATCTGGCCCTGGCACTGCATGTTCTGATCGACGTAGACCGGATCGTTGCCGACCTGGACGTCCGGTGCGCTGGCGAAACCGTAATCGATGAGCTGGGCGGCGACGAGAGCTGCCTGTCCGCGCTCACCGTTCGCGTTGAAGACGCGCACTTTCGATGCGGACAGGGCCGCAGGCTCGACGTCGAGCAGTGTCGTCGGGTCCACTTCTTCGCCGAGAGGTGCCGGCTGCGTCCCGTCCGTCGCGGCGGTGGTGGTGGGCACGTTGCATTCGGCCGTTGCGGAGGCGGCTTCGGAGGTGGTGAACACCTTGACCCACACGAGCACTCCGAGCAGGGCCAGCACGGCGAAGACCGCGATCATCGGAAACGCGCGGCGTCGACGGAACGGACGACCTCGACCGTCGACCGAATGGCCTTCGGTGATCAGAGAAACCACGGTGATCTTCGCCTTTCCGTCGGCAGTTGCCGAGACCGGTCCACAGAGTCGGTTCACACCGACGCGGTGCCTACTGTAGATGCCCGCGGTCGGTGGGGGCGGCACACTCGGCCGGCACCTACTCCGATCCCGTGCGCGACGCCCGATTCGGAGCCCGAAACCGGGGGCGAGAAGTGTTCTGCGATGCAAGGAATGAAGCCGCCCATCCCGGTGTTGTTGCGGCGTGCAGCCAGGTGAAGGACCAGTCGGCGATTCGGTTTCTGCTTTGCGACCGGCTTCGGCTATTGTCTGGCGGCCGCGGTGCTTCAAGAATCGGACACCGGTGCACGATCGATCAGGTGAGCGAGGTCTCGATCGGGTTTCAACCGGCGAGTTCTGGGAACTACCCGGTGTAGTTTCGGGCACCGCGCGACGACGAACGGTTTGAACAGATACGAACATCGGTGGGAGCGAGCAAGCGCCCTCTTCACAGCCGACGGCCACAAGCCGACCACATCGGCAGCTTTCACCACACACACGCACGAAGATGAGGGGTACGAAGACAATGGCAACCGACTACGACGCACCGAGAAGAACAGAATCCGACGATGTGTCGGAGGACTCGCTGGAAGAACTGAAGGCCCGACGCAACGAGGCTCAGTCCGCCGTGGTGGACGTGGACGAATCCGACACCGCGGAGTCGTTCGAGCTTCCGGGTGCAGATCTGTCCGGCGAGGAGCTGTCGGTTCGGGTCGTTCCCAAGCAGGCCGACGAGTTCACCTGCTCGAGCTGCTTCCTGGTCCATCACCGCAGCCGGCTGGCCAGCGACGCCAACGGTGTACTGATGTGCCGCGACTGCGCGGCGTGACCTTTTCCACACAGACCTGATCCAGCGGGTCAGGTCTGTGTCGACGGTTCCGACCGTCGATCGACGGGTGAATCAGCGCGCTTCGACGCCGTGCGCGGTCAGGACTGCCAGCAGCTCTTCGGGGCGCTTGGTACTGACTAGCCAGTAGGGCGTCGGATCGTCCGGGTCGTCGAGGACCACGATCACCATCTGCTTCACCCAGGTGCGGTGCTGCACGAAGGCCAGTGGATCGAGTTGCCTTCCCAGCGCCGCACTTTTTGCTGTCGCGGGAACGATCGCGGCCTTCGATGCCACATCGAGTGGCAGATGAGCAGACCCGACGCGTAACTCGGTGCCGGTCGCTCCGGTGCCCACCTCGACGCGCAGCCTGCTGAAGGCGAACAACGCCCACGCGATCAGTGGGAGCAACACGACATAGGGCAGCCAGGCCCTGATGCCCGGCGCACCCATGTGGATCTCCGCAGCCAGCAAGACCGCCACGGCCGCACCCGCCGCCCACCACCAGATCGGCACCCAGAGTCGCTCCGAGTACAGCACGGAGTTCGCGGGTGCTGAGGAACCCGTGTGGGGAGTGGAGTCGCCGGACTCCGACGCGTGTTCGGCCTGTCGATCTGCAGTCACGAGTCCCAGGGTAGTCGCCACACCGAGACGGAAGCCGGCCAGCGTAGTCTCGTACGACGTGAGCGACGAAGTCACCGAGTCCGGCAGCGAACCATCCGTCGATCGACCCACCATCCCGTGCCTGCCTTCCGATCCGGTGTCCGAGGTCCTGGTACGCCGACTCGATCCCGAGCTTCCGGTGCCGACGCGTGCGCACGACGGTGATGCGGGCGTGGATCTGCGAATCACGGCTCCGGTGACCATCGCACCGGGCGAACGCGTCCTGGTGGGGACCGGAATCGCGATCGCTCTCCCGTTGGGAACCGTCGGGCTGGTGCATCCGCGATCGGGGTTGGCGGCGAAGTCGGGCCTGTCGGTGGTCAACACCCCGGGCACCATCGATGCCGGCTACCGCGGGGAGATCAAGGTCTGTCTGATCAACCACGACCTGCACACTCCGATCGAACTCGAGCGCGGCGACCGCGTCGCCCAACTGATCGTGCAGCGAGTCGAGTTGGTGACGTTCGTCGAGGTGGACGAGTTGGACGACACCGTTCGAGGGGCCGGTGGTCACGGTTCGACCGGCGGCCATGCGAGTCTGAAGCAGTGAGTTCCGCCACGACGTTCATCGGTGGCAGGCACAGTGGAAGCAACCGAGAAGAAGAGAGCTGAACATGTTCGGACGGCGTAAGAAGAACGACGCCGGCAGTGCCTCCGCGCCCGGTGCGGAGCCATTCGTCGACAGCGTCGAAGACGAAGACGACGGTGTCGAGGCCGCGGACACGACCGCAGACGGGCCCCACGATCTCGAGGACCTCGACGACGATCGCGAGACCGTCGCCAAGACGCGACTCGACCTCGGCTCGGTGCTGATTCCGCTGCCGGAGGGCGGTCAACTCCAGGTCGAGATGTCGCAGGCCGGTAGCCCGCAGGCAGTGCACATCGTGACGCAGTTCGGGCGCATCACCATCGCTGCCTACGCGGCACCCAAATCGCCCGGTCAGTGGCGCGAAGTGGCAGCCGATCTGGCGTCGTCTCTGCGCAACGACAAGGCCGAGACGACAGTCGAGACGGGTCCGTGGGGACGCGAACTCCTCGGTGTCACGGCCAACGCCGACCTGCGCTTCATCGGAGTCGACGGCTATCGCTGGATGGTCCGCTGCGTGCTGGCGGGTCCGTCGGGTGCGGTGGGCGAGGGCCAACCGCTCGTGCGGCTGGCGCACACGATCCTTCGGCAGACCGTGGTGGATCGGGGTACCGAGCCGCATCCCGTTCGGACCCCGTTGCCGGTGGTGTTGCCGCAGGTACTGGCCGAGCAACTTGCTGCAGCCGCGCAGCAGCAGGCGGCAGCTCAGCAGAACGCTGCGCAACAGGCCGCGCAGCCCCAGGCCGCGGTACCCACCGCAGAACCTGTTGTGCCGCAGCAGGATTCGACGCCGCAGCCGACCGCCGCCGAGCGTGACCGCGCGCCGCGTCGGGGCGCGTCGGGATCGGCGATTCAGCAGCTGGGCGGCTGAGCCTGCGGACCGTCGAGACCGTCGACCGCCGCTCGGCCGAGGCATCCCGGGTCGCGTCCGATGTCGTCCAGGGTCACGGTACGCAGCGCGCAGTTCGGTAGCGCCCGCGCCCACTGTCGAGCCACCTCGATCGGATGGACCGCGTCGTCCACTGCGCCCACGACGACGGCAGGCAGCTCCAGCCGAGCGAGCTCGTGGAGTTCGGGGCTGCGGTGCCGAGCCGCCTCGTCCAGCGCGTCCGGAAGCGCGGGCCACTGGGCAGCCCATGACCTCCGCAGCGTGCGCGCGAGCCACGGCGGGCTCGACGCGGCCATTGCCGCGGTGACGGTGTCGAGCCCCTGTTCACGCAGGGATCGAGCGGTGAACTCCGCGCTCAGGGCCGCGGGGGAGCCGGCCGGGTCTCCGGTCCACGCCGGGAGCGCGAGTGCAACAGCCGCAGTGTTCGATGCGTTGGCCGCGGCCCAGCGAACCGCTACCGCGGCCCCGAGGGATATCCCCGCGATCACGACGCGTCCGTGTCGGTGCGCGGCGTCGTCGAGGGCGGTCAGGTAGCTCTCGACCACCGCGGCCGGGTCGGGTTCGACCGCGATGGTGGTCAATCCCACACTCTCGAATGCGGCCGAGAACGCGTCGGCGGCGAACCGGGCATCGGACCCCGTTCCCGGTAGAACGATCGCAGTGCGGGTGTCGAATCGGCTGTGCACGACACGATTGTGCACGCCTTCCGACACCTCCGTAGCGGCGGTTGGTCAGCGTGACACTTGGGGTCTACAGTGGCGAAGTACCCACCCTGACGAGGGAACGACCCCCACCGCTGGAGCGCACAATGGCACCCGCTGCCGCAGGATACTTTCGCCGCCTGACGCGGAAGTTGACAGAGGACATCGATCAACTCGATGCCGAGGAGATGGCCGAAACCTCCGAAGCCTCCGGGGCTCGGCGAGCGTGCGACTGCTTGCGAGGCGAGGAAGTGACCATGCTCGGTCGGTTGCGCAGCGTCGAAGCCTGTTCGAAGGCGGCCAATGCGAACATCGAAGCCGAGTTCTTCGACGGCACCGACACGGTGACGCTGCTCTGGATCGGGCGCCGCAAGATCGCCGGTATCGAACCCGGCAAGACTCTGCTCGTGCGCGGACGTGTCGGCGAACGCGACGGACGCAAGATCGTCTACAACCCCTATTACGAACTGCGCGACGACAGCTGATCGTCGCCGGTATGGCACTCTCGTTGTCGTGACCAACAGTGACGATTCCGTGCCGCCCACGCCGACATCGAACACGCCGGAACTCACAACCGACGCGTCGAACACGGACCGCGTCGAGAAGGTGGCTCCCACCGTCCTCGAACAGCTCGGCGGTCTGAGCGGGCTCGTCTACTCCACCTTGCCCGTCGTCGTCTTCGTTCCTGTGAACAGCTACGTCAACCTGTCGGTCGCCCTCTGGTCCGCTCTGGGAGTTGCCGCCGCGGTGTTGGTGTGGCGGTTGGTTCGTCGCAGCCCCATTCAACCCGCCATCTCGGGATTCTTCGGAGTCGGGATCTGCGCGTTCATCGCATACCGGACGGGAGATGCCAAGGGCTACTTCCTGTTCGGCATCTACACTTCGCTCGCCTACGGTGCGGCTTTCGTGTTGTCGGTGCTCGCGCGCTGGCCGTTGGTCGGCATTATCTGGGGATACCTCAACGGCAAGGGAACGTCGTGGCGTGGCCACCGGTCGGCTGTGCGCTACTACGACGTGGCCACCATCGCCTGGGCATCGGTGTTCGGCGCTCGATACATCGTTCAGTCGCAGCTCTACGACTCCGACCAGACGGGCTGGCTCGCCGTTGCCCGCATCGGCATGGGCTGGCCGCTGACAGGGGTGGCGCTGTTGGTCACGCTCTGGGCCGTGCGTGCTGCCGATCGCGCGCTCGACGCTGCGTCGAGCGCGGACCGCAGTCGGGATCGGCTGTCGTCAGATCAGGCCGACAGCGGAGCGTAGTTCGTTCTCCACCTCTTTGGCCGCGACGAACAGCAGCTCGTCGCCGCCCTCGAGCGGATCGTCGTGCTGTGGAACGATCACTCGACCGCCGCGCAGAATCGTCACCAACGCTGCGTCCCTGGGCAATTGGAGCTTGCGGACCGGCTTGCCGGCCAGGGGGGTGTTCTCCGGCAGCGTGATCTCGACGAGGTTCGCCTGACCCTTGCGGAACGTCATCAGGTGGACGAGGTCGCCTACCGACACGGCTTCTTCGACCAGGGACGCGAGCATTCGCGGCGTCGAGACTGCGACGTCGACTCCCCAGGCGGCATCGAACAGCCATTCGTTGCGTGGATCGTTGACCCGGGCCACCACGCGATTGACGCCGAACTCGGTCTTGGCCAGCAGGCTGAGCACCAGGTTCGCCTTGTCGTCACCGGTGGCAGCGATCACCACGTCGTAATTCTCGAGGTGGGCGGCTTCGAGCAGACTCAACTCGCACGCGTCGGCCAGCACCCATTCCGCTTCCGGGATGGCGGCCTGATCGACGTGGTCGAGTTTGCGTTCGAGGAGCATCACATCGTGTTCGCTGCGGATCAACTCGCGTGCGATGGATCGGCCGACTGCGCCGGCTCCGGCGATAGCGACTTTCATGGCTTCCCGTTCGGGTCGATGGGGGAGGTGGGGAATGTGCGCGCGTGCATCAGTCGTCCGAGGGCGGCGGATTGCCCGCCAGTGCAATGGCTTCGGCGACGGTTCCCGAGACAGCGGCGACGTACACCTCGTCACCGGCTTGGATCACGGTTCGTTTGTCCGGTAGCAGTCCGCTGCCGAAACGGATGACGAACGCGGCCCGCGAGTTGGTGGCTTCCTCGAGTACCGAGAGCTTCTTGCCGATCCAGGCGTCGTGGAAGTCGAGCAGGACGACGGCGACGCTGCCCGACGGATCGCGCCACTTGGTGGTGGGGTCGTCGCGCAGCAGGTTGTGCAGAAAACGATCGGTGGCCCAGGGGACGGTGGCGACGGTCGGGATGCCGAGGCGTTCGTAGACGGCGGCGCGCTTGGCGTCGTAGATCCTCGCGACCACTTTGTCGACGCCGAACGTCTCTCGTGCGACGCGGGCGGAGATGATGTTGGAGTTGTCGCCGGACGACACGGCCGCGAAGGCCTCGGCCTTCTCGATTCCAGCGCTCACCAACACATCTCGGTCGAACCCCATGCCGACGACGCGATGGCCGGCGAAGTCGGGGTCCAGACGCAGAAAGGCTGTTTCGTCGCGGTCGATGATCGCTACCTCGTGTCCGATGCGTTCGAGCGCCCCGGCCAGCGATGCGCCGACGCGGCCACATCCCATCACAACTACGTACAACGCCCAGCTCCGTCCCGATCTCGATGGTCGACCACTGCCGACCGACACTGCCATGACCGGCAGGCGTGCACCAACGTATCGGGGGATCGGCCACCGTACGGATCGAGGGTGCGCTCCGACGCAGTTTCGGGCGCGTGGTTGAGACGACCGTAGGAGGACGGCCTACGCTTCTGTGCGTGTCCAAGGTCTCGACTGCCGCCAAGCGGCTAGTGCTCGGTAAGCCGTTCCGCAGCGACAAGCTCGGTCATACGTTGCTTCCCAAGCGGATCGCGTTGCCGGTGTTCGCCTCGGACGCCATGTCGTCGGTTGCGTATGCACCCGAGGAGATCTTTCTGGTGCTGTCTGTCGCGGGCATCTCGGCAGTCGCGTTCACCCCGTGGATCGGTCTCGCCGTCTGCGTGGTGATGGCCGTCGTCGTGGCCAGCTACCGACAGAACGTGCATGCCTATCCCTCCGGTGGTGGCGACTACGAGGTCGCGACCACCAACCTTGGCCCCGCAGCCGGATTGACGGTCGGCAGCGCACTGCTGGTCGACTACGTGTTGACCGTGGCCGTGTCCATCTCGGCGGCCGCGTCGAACATCGGGTCTGCGGTGCCGTTCGTGGCCCAGCACAAGGTGCTGTTCGCTGTCGTGGCCATCGTCCTGGTCACCTCCGTCAATCTTCGTGGCATCCGGGAGTCCGGAACTGCGTTCGCCATCCCGACGTACGCCTTCATGGGTGGCATGGTCCTGATGCTGGGGTGGGGCCTGTTCCGGGTCTACGTTCTCGGCGACGACATCCATGCCGAATCGGCAGCCTTCGATCTGCGGGCCGAGGATTCGCACCTGTACGGCATCGCGTTCGCATTCCTCATCGCGCGAGCGTTCTCGTCCGGTTGTGCGGCACTGACCGGGGTGGAGGCGATCAGCAACGGGGTACCGGCATTCGAGAAGCCGAAGTCGCGCAATGCCGCGACGACGCTGCTGCTGCTCGGAGTCATCGGGATCACACTGCTGATGGGCATCATCCTGCTCGCGCAGAAGATCGGCATCAAATACGCGATGGATCCCGAATACCAACTCGTCGGAGCGCCGGAGGGCTACCAACAGAAGACGCTCATCGCGCAGTTGGCGGAGGCGGTCTTCAGCGGATTCCCCATCGGGTTCTTCTTCATCACCACCGTCACGGCCCTCATCCTCGTTCTTGCTGCCAACACTGCGTTCAACGGATTCCCGGTGCTCGGTTCGGTGCTGGCACAGGATCGGTATCTGCCGCGCCAGCTGCACACTCGCGGTGACCGCTTGGCCTTCAGCAACGGCATCCTCTTCCTGTCCGGTGCCGCGATCGCCTTCGTCGTCGTGTTCGGCGCCGAGGTCACCAAACTCATTCAGCTCTACATCGTCGGTGTGTTCGTCTCGTTCACCCTCAGTCAGACCGGCATGGTTCGGCACTGGACGCGGCTGTTGGCCACCGAGACCGATCCCGAGCAACGCCGGCGCATGCAGCGCTCGCGGGTGGTCAACGGGGTCGGTCTCGGCATGACCGGAACGGTGCTGGTCATCGTGTTGATAACCAAGTTCGCCGCCGGTGCGTGGATCGCGATCGTGGCGATGGTGGCGATCTTCGTCCTGATGCGCATGATCAGAAAGCACTACGACACCGTGGCCCGTGAACTCGAGAACGAGGAATGGGACGGAGTGCTGCCCAGCCGGACGCACTCGATCGTGTTGGTCTCGAAGCTGCACATGCCGACCCTGCGCGCGTTGGCGTACGCCAGGGCGACCAGGCCCGACACACTCGAGGCGGTGACCGTCAACGTCGACGAAGCCGACACGCGCGCGCTGGTCAGGGAGTGGGAGGCGAGTGACGTCACGGTGCCGCTCAAGGTCGTCGAGTCGCCGTACCGAGAGGTCACCAAACCGGTTCTCGATTACGTCAAGCGAGTTCGCCGCGATTCGCCTCGGGACGTCGTCACGGTCTTCATTCCCGAGTACGTGGTCGGTCACTGGTGGGAGCAGGTTCTGCACAATCAGAGCGCGCTGCGACTGAAATCCCGACTGCTGTTCCAGCCTGGCGTGATGGTCACCAGCGTGCCGTGGCAGCTTCGGTCGTCCGAGAAGGCCAAGCGTGAGGTGCTCGGCAATGCGCCCGGTGCGTCGCGTCGCGGCTACGAGCCTCCGGCCGGCAAGTGAGCGAGAGTTGGTTCGGGCTCCTGCTCGAGGTCGAATTGGGCGCGCCAGGGCACGGCGGGTTCTGTGTGGCCCGCCACGACGGCCGGGTGATGTTCGTGCGTCACGGATTGCCCGGTGAACGGGTCCTGGCCAAGGTGACCGAGGACCGGGGCGGATCGTTCTGTCGCGCCGATGCCGTGGAGATTCTGTCTGCCTCTCCGGACCGGGTGGACGCGCGCTGTCCCATCTCCGGACCCGGCGGCTCGGGCTGTTGCGATTACTCCCACGCGAGTGCCGATGCCGGACGGCGACTGAAGTCCTTCGTCGTCGCCGAACAACTTCGCCGCGTCGCCGGAATCGAGCGTGAGGTGCACGTCGAGGAGCTACCGGGGTCCGGCGACGGCACCGGGTGGCGAACCCGTGTGCGACTCGCCGTCGATTCCGGCGGACGGCCCGGCTATCACCGCTATCGCAGTAGCTCGATCGTCACCGAACTGACGTGTCCGCAAATGGATTCCGCGGCCTTCGAGGGTCTCGCGGATCAGCAATGGCGGCCGGGTGCCGAGCTGCAGGTGGTGCTCGACGGGGAAGGTGAGCGGCACGTGGTGGAGATCGCGCCCGCGCAGCTCTCGCCCACCGGACGCCGATCGCCGGGGCGTCGTGGCGCGGCCGCGCGTCGGGCTGCGTCGTCGCGGTCCCGGCCGGAGAAGGCCGTGATCGGATCGGGTCGGGTCACCGAACAAGTCTCGAACAGGGCGTGGACCCTCGACGCCACCGGATTCTGGCAGGCCCACCGCGGCGCGCCGCAGGTGTACACCGATGTGGTGGGCGACTGGGCGGACGCCACAGCCGGTGACGGTGCGTGGGATCTGTACGGCGGTGTCGGTGTGTTCGCCGCCGCGCTGGCCGATCGGGTGGGTCCGAGCGGCCGAGTCACCAGCGTCGAATTCTCCCGTCGCGCCGCCGAGGACGGCCGTTCGGCGCTGCAGGATCTACCGCAGGTCTCGTTCGTGCCGGGTCGGGTCGAGCGGTCGTTCGAGACGTTGACCGAGCCGGTAGCGGTTGCGGTGCTCGATCCACCTCGGGCGGGTGCCGGACGGGACGTGATCGACGCCCTCGCCGTCAGGTCTCCGCGTTCGGTGGTGCACATCGGATGTGATCCGGCCTCGTTCGCACGGGATGTGAGCTTGTATCGAGCTGCGGGATACGAACTGGTCGACATGCGCGCGTTCGACGCCTTTCCTTCGACCAGCCACGTCGAATGCATCGGCCGTTTCGTTCGTCGGTGAGGGCGGCGACCGATCAGGCCCGGTACGCAACTTCGGCGACTGGGGCGAAGGTGTGCGTGGGAACGGTCACGATGCGCTGGGCGCCGCATGTGAACCCCTGATATCCGACGAGTCCCTCGCTCGTGTCGTGGGTGGAGTGGGTGGTCCAGGTGTGTGTGGTGTGTTCGGTGTGCATGCGTCCATCGTGATGTAATGGTCTTGTGCACATCAACCCTTACGGCGAATATGCGGTGAAACTCGGTATCGACCTGCTCAATTCACCGCCCACGTCGGCAACCGAACTGGGCAACCGCTGCGTCGACGCCGGC
>NZ_LVCU01000284.1:0-3020 GCF_001647185.1 Rhodococcus sp. EPR-147 | reverse complement strand
CACCGAGAACGACCGGGCCGACGAGCTCAATGCGCTGTTGGCACAGGCGTCGGCGTACCCGCGGCTGACCAACCATGCCGACGACGGCTGGCACATGCACTATCGCGATCCCAACATCGGACTCGGCGGCGTCATCAGGGCCTTGGTCAGCGTCGGCACAGCGTTGCATCTGACCGGACGCGGAATGTCTCGCCTCGATCGCTGCGCCGCCGCCGACTGCACGCTCGCGTTCGCCGACACCTCGAGGACAGGCAGGCAACGCTACTGCGGAACGGTGTGCTCCAATCGCGACGCGGTCCGCAGGCATCGAGCACGCGCAGCCTCGTGATCGAGGCGATGCGCACCGTGTGCGCTAGGACTTTCGGTTGTACAAGCGCATCGTGATGGGCCCGAACACCGCCAGCAACACCGCGCACAGCATCAGCGTCACTCCCAGCCGACCGGTGTCCACATCGCCCTGCATCAGTCCGCGCAGTGACGTGACGAGGAAGCTGACCGGGTTGACGTCGACGAATGCGCGCAGCCAACCGGGCATCGTGCTGGGGTCGACGAAGATGTTGCTCGCGAAGGTGAGCGGAAACAGGATGAACATCGACACGCCCATCACCGCGGCCTCGGTGCGCACGATCATCGCGATCATGGTCCAGATCCAGGACAGGCAGAACGAGAACACCAGCAGCAGGGCGATGGACGCCACGACGCCGAGGACACCACCTTGCGGCCTGAAGCCGAGGACCAACCCGAGGATCAGCACGATCACCGACGCCAGCGTGTAGCGAACGACGTCACCGAGAAGCGCACCGACCAGGGGCGACGGACGCCAGATGGGCAGCGAACGGAATCGATCGAACACGCCCTTCTCGATGTCCTTGTTCATGGTCACGCCGGTGTACATCGTGATCATCACCACGGTCTGCACGAGGATGCCGGGGAGCAGGAACTGGATGTACGCCTCGGTCGACCCGGCCAGTGCGCCACCGAACAGGTAGGTGAAGAGCAACGTGAACATGATGGGAAAGGCCGTCACGTCGAACAATTGCTCGGGTACGTGCTTGATCTTGAGCAGCGCACGCCACCCGAAGCTCAACGACGTCGACAACGACGACGGACGCGGCGGACGAGGCCCGGCGGCACCGAGCACGTCGATGATGGTCGACGCCTGTGGCGTCGACTGCTGGGCTTCCGTGGTCATGACGCAACCTCTCGGTCGGATTCGACTGCGGTGCCGGCCTGATAGGTCGTTCCTGCAGGCTCCACTCCCGCCCCTCGGGTCGTTCCTGCAGGCTCCACTCCCGCCCCATGCCCGGTGAGGGCGAGAAACACCTCGTCCAAGCTCGGTTGCCCCAGCGTGAACGACGCGATGGGAATGCCTGCAGTGTCGAGTGCAGGCAGCACGGGCGCGGCCTGTGCCGGATTGTCCAACCGTGCGGTCACGGTGAACGGATCCGGGTCCTCGGTGACGTTGTCGCCGAGCAGATCTCGCAGGATCCGTGCAGCGGCCGTTCGCTGGGACGTTTCGAGAACTCGCAGGTGCAGTGAATTCGATCCCACCGATGCCTTCAGCTCGCCCGTCGTCCCTTCGGCGATGACCTTGCCTCGATCGATGACTGCGACACGCCCGGCCAGTTGATCGGCCTCGTCCAGATACTGTGTCGTCAGTAACACCGTCGTTCCGCCTGCGACCAACGCACGGACGATCTCCCACACGTGGTTTCGGCTGCGAGGGTCGAGTCCCGTGGTGGGCTCGTCGAGGAAGATCAGTTCGGGAGTGACGATGATGCTGGCGGCGATGTCGATGCGACGGCGCATGCCGCCGGAGTAGGTCTTGACCTGCCGCGGTCCGGCATCGGCGATGTCGAACGCCGTCAGCAACTGCTCGGCTCGTGATCGGGCGGCAGGCCGTGAGTAGCCGAGCAGTCGAGCGAGCAGCACCAGATTCTCCGTACCGGTGAGATCCTCGTCCAGGGAAGCGAATTGTCCTGTCAGAGCTACCTTCTGCCGTACGGCCTCCGGTTCGTTCGCGACGTCGTGGCCCAGGACCCGGGCGTTGCCTCCGTCGATCGGAAGCAGGGTGGCCAGCATCCGGATGGTCGTCGTCTTGCCTGCGCCGTTGGGCCCGAGCACGCCGTAGACACCACCGGACGGGATGGACAGGTCGACTCCGTCGACAGCGATGTTCGTGCCGAAACGTTTGACCAGACCGTGTGTCTCGATCGCCGCCATGTCTCTCGTTCCCTCCGGTGGGCCGGTCGCCCGATTCCCCGCGATTGTCCGATTCTCCACCAAGGATGAAACACGGTCCACAACTCCGCAAACGAATTTCGGTTCCGAACCATCCTCCGGTCGGTTTGTTCCGAATATGTACTGCGGCGGGAAAACGCGGAGGTTTCGATATGAGAGCGATATGACCACTAGTGTCATGATCGATGAACTCGATCATGAACCCGTCTGTTGGGACGACCTTCCGATGAGCGCGCCGTTGTCGGATGCGTCCGGATCGTCGGATGCCGGCCGTGACCGGCCGACGTCCGATGCCTCGGAGAACTACGCGGCAGAGGATGCGGTGTGCGCTGTTCCCAGTCCACAGCTCAAGAACCTGCGTGCCGACGAAACGGATCGTCTCCGTCGGTTGATGGCGTCGGTCGCACAGGGCGATCGGGCGGCGTTCGCCGAGTTGTACGACGCGACGTCGTCGCGGGTGTACGGCATGGTGCTGCGGGTGCTTCGCGACCCGGGGTACAGCGAGGAGACCGCACAGGAGGTCTTCCTTCAGATCTGGCGTGCGGCACCGAACTACGACCCGAACCAGGGCAGTCCACTGGCCTGGATCATGACGCTGGCGCACCGTCGCGCCGTCGATCGCGTTCGGAGCGAGCAGTCGGGTACCGACCGTGAGGCCGCGTACGGCGCAGTCAGTCACACACCGGAGCACGACGAGGTACTCGAGACGGTGACGCAGCGGCTCGAATCCGAGGCCGTGGTTGCCTGTCTCGATACTTTGACCGATACGCAGAGCGAGT
>NZ_LVCU01000283.1:0-4424 GCF_001647185.1 Rhodococcus sp. EPR-147 | reverse complement strand
ACCACCGAAGCCGAACGACGCGACATCGAGACCGAACGGCTGCGCGTCGACGAGACCGCACGCGCCCAGTTCGACGTCCTCGTGGGCGAGATCCACGAGACGCTGGCCTTGGCAGCGGCGGCCGACGCCGCTCCTGCACCCGAGCGCCTCCGGCAACGGGTGCTCGATCAGGTCGCCGTCAGCGATCAGGAGCCCACGGTCCACAAGCTGCCACCGAACGTCACGCCACTGCACCGGCATCGGCGGGAACGCTCGAAGGCCTGGCGGTACTCGATGGTCTCGGCTGCGGCCGCGGTGGTCGTCGCCGTCGGCGGCGTAGTGGTGGTCAGCCAGACCATGGGCAACGATGCGCAGCCGACTCAGGCGGATCAGATCGTGGCCGCGCCCGATTCACGACAGGTGACGGCGGAGTTCCCCGGTGGCGGCTCGGCGACCGTGGCGTACTCGCTGTCCCAGAACGCGGTAGTCGTCGATCTCGACGGAGTCCCGCAGCCACCACCCGGCCGCGTCTACCAAATGTGGTTCGTGGACGGTTCACCTCGCTCTGCCGGCGTGGTGACCGAGGATCAGCTCACCTCCGAGGACGGCACGGTGGTCGACGGTCTCGGGTCGTCGACGAACTTCGCGTTCTCGCTCGAACCCGCGGGCGGGTCTGCGCAGCCCACCGAGGTGCTCACGATGCTGACGCTGGGTGCCTGAGAACAGCACACGCACAGTCGCCTCGGGCGGTTCGACGTTCGGTCAGAGGCCGATGTCGAACCGCCCGAGCGTTCTGATCACCGCTGCCATCTGGCCGTAGGCTCCGGTGGCGAGATTTTCCAGCAGCGCCAACTTGACCTCCGGTGCGTCGCGTGTGAGAGCCCGGAAGTGCGCCGCCGACACCACCACGAGATCGACCGGTGTGTCGGCGACCATGTCGAGCAGGAACGGTACCGACATCAGCAGAGGCATCTCACCGAAGCTCATCCCGGGGGAGAGTGTGGTGATGCGGTGCTTGCCACCGTCGGCGGCGACGGCCGTGGACGTCACCTCACCACGCAGCATCAGGAACAGGCCCACAGCCGCATCTCCCTGGCGAACGATCACATCTCCGCGCGCGTAGTGCCGCTTCTCCAGATACGGAGTCACCGCGTCGAACTGCGCGGCGGACAGCCCGGCCAGCAACGGATGCTCGGCCGTGGTGACCACGGTCGGTTGTCGCACACCCGCGCAATGACGATCGAGCAATAGATTCTCGGCCCACTGGATGGCCGCACCCAGGCTCGAGTAGGTTCGGCCCGCGGGGTCCGCCGGGTCGAGACTCGACGTCGTGTGACCCATGATCGCCCTGGGATCCACCAGACCCACCACACAGCTGTGCTCCGCGAGATCCTGACGTAGATCCTCGAACATCGTCCGGGCGATGTCACTGACCTCGTCGACGCCGCGCACATCGATGACGAGGGCATCGAGTTCCCGATCGAGGTCGCCGATCTCACGGACGGCAGTCTCGGCACCGGAGAACAGTAGATCCCCGTGCAGTTCGTACACGCGGGCGCGATCGCCCACGGCAGCCAAGGTGGCCTGTTCCACGTCCGATCGCCGTTTGCGTGAGGGTGCCTCGGTGACCACGTATCGGCGCCGGATCGAGGATTTCGCCGCTCGGGTGACGTGCAGGAAGTGCAGTTCGAGTCGTGTCGAGAGTTCTCGGCAGGCGGCGACTCCACGCACGCTGTTCCCGTGCGAGTCGAGCCGCGGGGAGTAGACGGCGATGCCCATCTGCCCCGGAAGTACCGCCAGGATCCCGCCTCCCACCCCACTCTTGGCCGGCAGGCCGACCCTCGCGACCCAGTCGCCTGCGCCGTCGTACATCCCACACGTGGTCATGACCGACAGCACTCGTTCGACCAGTGCAGGTGCCAATGCGCGTTCACGCGTGCGTGGATTGACGCCGTTGTTGGCCATCGTTGCCGCCATCATGGCGAGGTCCGCGGCGGTGACGTCGATCGAGCACTGGCGGAAGTACAAATCGACAGCGGCGTCGGGATCGTGGTCGATGATGTCGAACGAACGGAGCATGTACCCGATTGCGCGGTTGCGATTGCCGGTGCGGGCCTCCGACCGGTAGACGGCGTCGTTGAACGTCAGAGACCGTCCCGCATACCGCGAGTACGAGGCTCGAATGCGCTCGAATCGATCCTCGGCACTTCGCCCGACGATCAGCGACGCCGACGTGATGGCACCTGCGTTGATCATCGGGTTGCGTGGTCGCTCGGTGACGGGGTCGAGACTGATCTCGTTGAACGGTTCACCGGACGGCTCGACGTCGATCTTGCGCGCCACGGCGTCCAGGCCCCGGTCGGCCAACGCCAACGCGTAGGTGAACGGCTTGGAGATCGATTGGATCGTGAAGGGGAGTCGAGTGTCGCCGACCTCGTAGACGTAACCGTCCGTGGTCGTCAGCGCGATACCGAACCCGTCCGGCGCGACGGCAGCGAGCTCGGGAATGTAGTCCGCCACCTGCCCGGACGTATCGTCGCGGCACAGTTCGTGAACTCGGCGCAGGATGGCATCGACCACGTTGCTCATAGGCCACACTGTATGTGTGATGTCCGTTTCGTCACTGCCCAGGTTAGGGGCGGCTGACCCAGGGCCTCTCCACGTTCGACGGTACTGTCGGCGTCACGATGCTGGGCGGAGCAGCAGTGCTCGATAACTCCGTAGACTGAAATTTCCATTGTGTTTTCCGGCCGGAGGGAGCGATCTCGTTGGGTGTCCTAGCTCGAATTCAGACGCCCGAGGACTTGCGCGACCTCGGCAGTGCGGAGCTGGCCGAACTGGCCCGCGAGATCCGTGCGTTCCTCGTCGAGAAGGTGTCCGCTACCGGCGGCCACCTCGGTCCCAATCTCGGCGTGGTGGAACTGACACTGGCGATTCATCGCATCTTCGACTCCCCGCGCGATCCCGTCATCTTCGACACCGGTCATCAGGCATACGTGCACAAGATGCTGACCGGGCGCACCGGTCTGTTCGACACGCTCCGTAAGCAGGGCGGCCTGTCGGGCTACCCGTCACGGGTCGAGAGCGAACACGACTGGGTCGAGTCCTCGCACGCGTCGGCCTCTCTCTCCTACGCCGACGGCCTGGCCAAAGCGTTTGCCCTGAAGGGCGAGACCGACCGCCACGTCGTCGCCGTGGTCGGCGACGGTGCCCTGACCGGCGGAATGTGTTGGGAGGCCCTCAACAACATCGCCGCAGGCCGCGACCGATCCCTGGTGATCGTCGTCAACGACAACGGTCGCTCCTATGCCCCGACCATCGGGGGCCTGGCCGATCATCTGGCGGCCCTGCGGCTCCAGCCCGGGTACGAGAAGGTGCTGGACAACGGTCGTCGTATCGTTCGTCGCATTCCGATCGTCGGGCCCACGGCCTACGCGATGTTGCACGGCATGAAGGCCGGGGTGAAGGACGCCATCAGCCCGCAGGTGATGTTCACCGATCTCGGTATCAAATACCTGGGGCCTGTCGACGGCCACGACCAGCACGCGATGGAATCGGCATTGCGCCGAGCCAAGGCATACGGCGGTCCGGTCATCGTCCACGCGGTGACGCGCAAAGGCATGGGCTACGTTCACGCCGAGAACGACGTCGCAGACCAGATGCACGCCACCGGGATCATCGATCCGTTGACCGGACTGGCGCGATCCAAGTCGGCACCGGACTGGACCTCGGTGTTCTCGGCGGCATTGATCGAGCAGGGTGAGCAGAACGAGGACGTCGTGGCGATCACCGCAGCGATGGCCGCGCCCACCGGTCTCGCCGCGTTCGGAGTGCGGTTCCCCGACCGATTGTTCGACGTCGGAATCGCCGAGCAGCACGCGATGACGTCGGCTGCCGGGCTGGCGCTGGGCGGCATGCATCCGGGGGTCGCGATCTACTCCACCTTCCTCAATCGAGCGTTCGACCAGCTGCTGATGGACGTGGCGCTGCTCGGACTGCCGGTCACCGTGGTGCTGGACCGCGCCGGTGTCACCGGGGCCGACGGTGCCAGCCACAACGGCATGTGGGACATGTCTCTGCTCGGCATCGTCCCCGGCATGAAGGTGGCGGCACCGCGCGATGCCGAGACTCTGCGAGAAGAGTTGGCCGAGGCGATCGCCACGTCCGACGGACCCACTGCCCTGCGCTTTCCGAAGGGCGCAGTGACCGAGACCGTACCGGCAGTACGCAGACTGGACGGAATCGTCGACGTACTGAGCGAGCCGTCGGGTGCCACGGGCGATGTGCTGATCGTGGCCGTCGGAGTGTTCGGTCCGCTGGCCGTGCACGCCGCGGAGAAACTCCGACAGGACGGCATCTCGGCGGCCGTCGTCGACCCCAGATGGGTGCTGCCCATCCCGCAGGCGCTGCTGAAATTGGCGGAGGACTACCGGATGGTGGTCACC
>NZ_LVCU01000282.1:0-3668 GCF_001647185.1 Rhodococcus sp. EPR-147 | reverse complement strand
ATCTCGGTGTGCCACAACGATTTCTGGACCATGCATCGCGCGAACAGCTTCACCACGAACTCGGTCTCACCTGCGAGGACGTCGTACAGCGGGTTTCGCACTGGGTCAAGAGCCTCTGACGCCGGCTTCCCGCCGGACGTCGACGCCGTAGAACCCGCGGCGTCCGGTCACCGCGCCCGCGACTGCCATCGGTACTCGTCATCACGAGTGAGAAGAGCACCGACGGTTCCCACCGTTGCGTTGCCGAGTGACGATAATTTTCTTTGCGAATATGTGACCTGTGTGACTGGTGTGTCGTCGCTGGACAAACCGGGACGACTGGCATGTTTTGTCCATGACCCTCGTCTTCGACGGTAGAACCGACGTCTCGGACAGCCGAATCGATCCGGCTCTCGGTGACGGTGACTCCGACTGGGCTGCCGTCGAACCCGTGGATCGCACTCCTGCTCTGGATTCCCGGAACGACGGGGTGGAGCGACGGCATTCGCGGTGGTTCGTGGCGATGTCGGCAGTGATCGGTGTGGTGGCATTCGCTGCTCACGATCGTTTGCTGTCGTTCGACTCGTTGTACGGATTGTTCGGCAACGGTGTCGACGCTCTCGTCTACCGGCACGGCGGCGCAACCGTGCTCAGTGGCGAAGGGCTGTACTCGTTCTCGTTGTTCGGCACGCTGCCGTTCACGTATCCGCCGTTCGCCGCGGTGCTGTTCGCGCCTCTGGGCTTGCTGTCCGATACCGCCACCGGATTGCTGGTGAACATATCCAACGTCGTGTTGCTCTACGGAGTGGTCTATCTCAGCTGGCGTCGACTCGGTTACGAGAACAGCACGCGGACCAAGGTGGTGAGTGTGGCTCTTGCAGTGGGCTGCTCGTGGCTCGAGCCGGTGCGCATGTCGTTGTGGTTGGGCCAGATCAATCTGCTGTTGCTCGCCTTGGTGCTCTGGGATCTCGGTCGGCCCGAGGGCAGTAGGTTCCGAGGGTTCGGTGTCGGAATTGCGGCCGGTCTGAAGCTGACCCCGGGCCTGTTCGTCGTCATGTCGATCGTGCAGAAGCAGTGGCGAACGGCATGGACCGCGGCCGTCACCGGTCTTGTCACGGTGCTGATCGGGTGCGTGGTCGTGTTTTCCGACGCGTGGCGCTATTGGACCTCCGCGATCCTCGCTTCGGACCGGGTGGGGTCGACCACGTCTCCCGCGAATCAGTCGGTTCGGGGGATGGTGGCGCGGGCGTGGGGAACCGAGCATCCGCCTGTGTTGGTGTGGTTGCCGGTGGCGGTGGTTGTCCTTGCCGCGGGGATGTGGGTCTCGTATCGAGCTCACCGGGCGGGTAGAACACTGCTGGCGATGACGCTGTGCGGTCTCACGGCCCCGATGGTTTCGCCGTTCTCCTGGGGCCATCACTGGGTGTGGTGCGTTCCGTTGCTGATGATCGGACTCGACGCGTGTTCGCGGTCGAGCACACGACACCGCATCCTCCGTGTTCTCGGAGTGCTCGCCGCGACCGCGCCTTTCGTGGCCTGGTATCGCACTCAGGCCGATGTGGTGGTGATCGGCACGTTCATGCAGTCCGTATCGCCTATTCTCGACGGAGGACTGCGGAACGCGTATTGCGTTGTCTACGTGATCGTTCTGGCGGTAGCGGCGACAGGATTGCGCAAGGACTCGACGATCCGTTACGTCCCGGCGGCCAATTCTTCGATCTGAACGCGATCTATCAGATGGGCCAGGGCGAAGGGGTCGTGTGCGAACATCCGCTGCACACTTGCTTTGTCGGTGCCTTCGACGATCATCGTGGCACCACTGTGATCGGCGAGCGGGCTCGACGATCGGAGGATCTTGCGGCGCTCGAGTTCTCGCAACCAGGCGCGATGATCGGTGCGGTGATCGTCACGGCCCGAGGAGGTCTCGGGGGTGTACGCGTATTCGACGACGAACATCGGCATGTCAGATCTCCATGTCCTCGAGCTCCATTCCTTTGGTTTCCTTGATCTTGTACTTGACGAAGAAGAAGGACACGATCGCGAAGAACGCAAAGAACGAATAGATGAATCCGAGTCCGATGGTGTCGGACAACGGCGGAAACGCGAGTGTGATGGCGAAGTTGGCAATCCAGTTCGCGGCAGTACTGATACCGAGTGCGACTGCTCGCATTCGGTTGGGGAACATCTCTCCGAGCATCACCCACATGATCGGGCCCCAGGTTGCGGCGAAGAACACGACGAAGAGGTTGGCACCGACGAGAGCCACAGGGCCCCAGGGCGATGGCAATTCGAGTTGGTCCCCGCTACCCACTGCCTGGCTGAACGAGACGGCCGCGAGTACGAGGCCGACGAACATTCCGATCGAGCCGATCATGAGCAGATTTCGTCGGCCGAATCGGTCGACGAACAAGATGGCGACGAATGTCATCGTGACATTGATGACGGAAGTGATGACCGAGGTGACGAACGATTGATTCTCGCTGAAGCCGACGGACTTCCACAGAGTCGTCGAATAGTAGAAAATTGCGTTGATTCCGACGAACTGCTGCAGGATGGCCATGGTGATACCGACCCAGACGATCGGGTGCAGCCCGAACTTCGGTCCACGGATATCGGCGAAGGATGATTTCGATTCCCGACGCAAGGTCAGTCGGATCTGTTTCACCCTCTCGTTCGGGTTCACCTCGCCGGTGATGTCTCCCAGAATGCGGGCCGCTTCCTCGTCGAGATGTTTTCCGACGAGGTATCGGGGCGACTCGGGAATCAGCGTGGCGAGAAAGCCGTAGACGAGTGCCGGTGCGACGCCGACGAGGAACATCCATCGCCAGGCCTCGAGTCCGAACCACAGGTCGTTCGACGGCCCACCTGCCGCGTTCTGCAGCACCGCGTCCGACAGCAGAGCAGCGAAGATTCCGATGGTGATGGCCAGCTGCTGCAGCGAGGCCAATCCACCTCGATAGCGGGCCGGGGCTATCTCCGAGATGTATGCGGGCGCGATCACCGATGCGATGCCGATGCCCAGGCCGCCGAGTACACGCCAGAGCATGAGATCCGGGACGCTGAACGCGAACCCGGATCCCACCGACGAGACGGTGAACAGTGCGGAACCGAGCAGCATCACCTTCTTTCGGCCCCAGCTGTCGGCGAGCCGGCCGGCGAACCAGGCACCGACCGCACAACCGAGAAGTGCGATGGCCACTGCGAAGCCGGTGACGAACGACGACAGTGCGAAGTTCTCCTGGATGGAGTCCACCGCGCCGTTGACGACGGACGAATCGAACCCGAACAGGAAGCCGCCGACAGCGGCGGCAATCGTGACTCCGATGACTTTGGCAGTGTGCCGATCGGTGGATTGCGTCATCACGTGACCCAGCTTTCGAGGTGAACCAGCATCCTTGGTGGTCGATCGCCATCATCGTCCTCGCACCGACGGAATGGGAGCGAAATCGACTCGATATTCGTGGCGTACAGGAATCGGCTCACCGAAAAAGGTGAATTGTCCGATATTCCGTCTGTCGAACTCGAAGTTGTGGACGGAAAACTGCCGAAAGTCGTCCACAGCTTCGAGTTCGGCGGCGGGTGGCTAGCGCGCCTGGGCGGCCGACCATTGATCGAAGGTCTGGAGACCGTGATCCGACTCGGTCGTGGTGACCAGCGTTCCGTCTCGCATCGCGCGACCGTACGCGCCG
>NZ_LVCU01000281.1:0-6109 GCF_001647185.1 Rhodococcus sp. EPR-147 | reverse complement strand
CCCCGAGATCGGCGACCCGACCTGCCGGGGACCGCTCCGCGAGGTCGATCAGTCGTTCGGCGACCTCGCGGGCCGCGATCGGTTGCGAGACCATCTTCGGGATGATGCTCACCGGACCGAACGACGCCTGCGCGCGGATCTGGCCGGCGAATTCGTGGAACTGAGTGGCTCGAAGAATTGTCCAGGGCACTGCTCCAGCACGAACGAGGCTCTCCTGCTCCACCTTTCCGGCGTAGTAGCCGTGCGGTGCCTCGTCTATTCCGACGATCGACAGCGCCAGGTGATGGCCGACACAGGCCGCGCTCTCCGCCTCGAGCAGGTTTCGCGTGACGGCGGCGAAGAACGCCGTCGACTCTCTCGCCGAGACCGTCCGCGTCGACGCGACGTCCACGACCGCCTCGACTCCGGACATGGCGTCGGACAGTCCTGCCCCGGTGACGAGATCCACACCCGCAGATCGCGACAGAACGACCACGTCGTGGCCGCGTTCACGCGCAACCTCGACCACGTGCACTCCGACTGTTCCGGTTCCCCCGGCTACGGCTAGCTTCATCGCGTATCCACCCGTTTCTCGAGAGTTGATCGGACCGCGTGTGGCGGGCCTCAACTCTCTGACGACACAGCCGCGACGAATGTATGGCGTGCATCAGACCCAACGCCGGAGTTTGTCCGGATTGAGCACGATCCAGACGCTCGAGACCACGCCGTCGGCGACGTCGAACCCGATGACGCCGAACACCGCGCTGCCGCGCCGCATCACGATGCCCGACAGGCCGTTGACGGGTTCGATGGACCACTCGAGGTCGGTCGATTTGGCGGTGATGCCGCGAACGAACCGAGCGACTCGATCGGATCCGAGGACGGCGTTGCGGGCCGCGGAGACGTGGCCGCCGCCGTCACTGACGAGGGCGACGTCGGGCGCGAGCACCGAGACGAGGGATGCGAGATCTCCGCCTGCCGAGGCCGACGCGAAAGCCCGCACGACGCGGTCGTGGTCGATGGGGTCGGCGACGGAGCGGTGACGGGAATGCACGTGAGCTCGTGCGGCAGAGGCGAGTTGGCGGCAGGCGGCCGGTGATCGATCCAGGACGGTGGCGATCTCGTCGAACGGAACGGCGAACGCGTCGTGCAGTACGAAGGCGACTCGCTGCGCCGGACCGAGTGACTCGAGCACGACGAGCAGCGCGAGGGTCACCGAATCCTGTTGCACTACTCGGTCGGCCGGGTCCATCGTGGTCGCGTCGCGGGAATCGACGCCGGGGACAGGTTCCGGCAACCACTGACCGACGTAGTTCTCGCGTCGAGCGCGAGCGGAACTCAGTACGTCGAGGCAGATGCGGCCTACCACTCGGGTGAGCCACGCCGCTGGGACGTCGATGGCGTCGCGTTCGGCGTCGGTGAGTCGGTACCAGCGAACGAGAGCCTCGGAGGCGGCGTCTTCGGCGTCGCTGTAGGAACCCAGCATGCGGTAGCCGATTCCGATCAACCGACTGCGTTCGCTGTTCATCGGATCAGACCTTATCTCGACACGAAAAAGCCGAGTTCGAGGTTGTGGACGAAAATGCGGAGAAATCCGTCCATAACCTCGAACTCGGCGGGCAGTGCTAGACGCTGGCGACGCCCGGTGCGAGGAAGCGCTGACCGGTGGCGGCCTCGGAAGCCCCACTACGGTCCAGGTACGGAGTGATGCCGCCGTTCCAGAAGCCGAATCCGCCGCCGAGGAGCAGGCAGAGGTCGATGTCCTCGGCTGCAGCCACGACGCCCTCGTCGAGCATGATCTTGATCTCGTCGGCGATCGCGTTGCGGGTGCGCTCGAGCACCTGCTCGGCGGTCGACGGCGAATCGCCCTGCGGCCACAGTGCGGCGACCTCGGGATCGACGACCTGGCCCTCGGGTCCGTAGGTCCACACACCCGGCTTCTTCGCCTCGACGAGAGCGCGGAACCCGGCGGAGTCCTTGAACCGCTCCGGGTATGCCTCGGCCAGGGTTTCGGCGGTGTGCAGAGCGACGGCCGGTCCGACGAGTGCCAGCAACGTCAGCGGACTCATCGGCATGCCGAGTTCGCCCACAGCGCCGTCGGCGACATCGAACGGGGTGCCCTCGTCGATTGCGCTGATGATCTCGTTCGACGCGCGAGTGACGAGACGGTTGAAGACGAATCCGGGGAGATCCGCCGACAGTACGGCCGACTTCTTGAGGGTCTTGGCCGTCGCGAATGCCGTTGCGAGAGTGGCATCGTCGGTCTTCTCACCCTTGACGACCTCGAGCAGTGGCAGGACTGCGACGGGGTTGAAGAAGTGGAAGCCCACCACGCGCTCGGGGTGCTTCAGGTCTGCCGCCATCTTGGTGATCGACAGCGAGGACGTGTTGGTCGCGAGTATCGTGTCGGCAGAGACGAATTCCTCGACTTCGGCGAACACCTTCTTCTTCACGTCCAGGTTCTCGAACACGGCCTCGATGACGAAATCCGTGTTCGCGAACGCGGACTTGTCGATCGAGCCGGACACCAACGCCTTCAACCGATTTGCGGCATCGGGGGACAGGCGCTTCTTGCCGAGCAGCTTGTCGATCTCGCCGTGGACGTAGCCGACGCCCTTGTCGATGCGCTCCTGATCGATGTCGGTGAGGATCACCGGCACCTTCAGCTGCCGAACGAACAGCAGTGCGAGCTGGCTGGCCATCAGGCCGGCACCGACGATTCCGACGCCGGAGATCTTGCGCGCCAGCGATTTGTCGGGTGCACCGGCGGGACGCTTGGCGCGCTTCTGCACCAAGTCGAAGGCATACAGCCCGGCCCGGAGCTCGTCCTTGACCAACAACGTGGACAGGGCCTCGTCCTCGGCCGCGAAGGCCTTGTCGAGTGAAGCAGAGTCGGTGATGTCGGTGCTCTTGGCGAGTTCGAGCAGCTCCACCGCGGCGACGGGGCCGGGGGCGAAGTTGTTGGTCTTGCCCGCGACGATGCCCTTGGCGCGGGCGATGGCGTCGTCCCAGGCCTGCCCGCGGTCGATCTCGGGACGGGCAGGGGTGATTTCGCCCTTGACGACCTGAGCAGCCCACGCGAGGGACTGCTCGAGGAAGTCGGCTCCGCCGAAGAGGGCGTCGGCGATGCCGAGGTCGAGTGCCTGCTGCGGCTTGAGGACGCGGTTCTGGTTCAGTGCGTTCTCGATGACGACGGTGACCGCGTTCGAGGCTCCGATGATGTTGGGCAGCAACTGAGTTCCACCCCATCCCGGTACCAGGCCGAGGAAGGCCTCGGGAAGACCGAGTGCGGCAGCGTTCTCCGCGACGGTCCGATAGTGCGAGTGCAGTCCCACTTCGAGGCCACCACCGAGTGCGGCACCGTTGATGAAGGCGAACGTCGGAACGGTCGACTCGCGCAGGCGTCGGAAGACCTTGTGACCGAGCTGTCCGATCTGCAGCGCCTCGTCCTTGGTCTTGATGTTCGGCACACCGTTGAGGTCGGCACCGACGGCGAAGATGAACGGCTTACCGGTGACGGCGATGGCCACCGGGTTCGCTGCGAATGCCTCGTCGAGGGCGGCGTCGAACTTGGCCAGTCCACCGGGACCGAAGGTCGACGGCTTGGTGTGATCGAAGCCGTTGTCCAAGGTCACCAGGGCGATGGAGCCGTCGAGCCCCGGTACGGAGACAAGCTTCGTGAACGCGTTCGTGACTACCTCGTCGCTGAACGCTGTGGTGATGTCGCTCATGCCTTCGCTCCTGAATAGTCAGCGTGGTTGGGGTTCTCCCAGATGACGGTGCCGCCCATGCCGAGACCGATGCACATGGTCGTCAAGCCGTAGCGGACGTCGGGCTGCTGAGCGAACTGGCGGCTCAGCTGCGTCATCAGGCGAACACCCGAGGATGCGAGGGGGTGGCCACACGCGATGGCGCCGCCCCACTGGTTGACGCGCGGATCGTCGTCGGCGATGCCGTAGTGCTCGAGGAACGCGAGGACCTGGATGGCGAAGGCCTCGTTGATCTCGAACAGGCCGATGTCGTCGATGCTCAATCCGGTTCGGCCGAGCAACTTCTCGGTCGCGGGGACCGGTCCGATGCCCATGACGGCGGGATCGACGCCGGCGAAGCTGAAGCCGACCATGCGCATACCGATGTTCAGGCCGAGTTCGTGCGCGGTGTCCTCGCCGGCGAGGATCGCGGCGGTGGCACCGTCGTTCAGTCCTGCGGCGTTGCCTGCGGTGACGCGACCGGCGGGACGGAACGGCGTCTTGAGCTTGGCGAGGTCTTCGACGGTGGTTCCGGGGCGAGGCGGCTCGTCCTCGGTGGCCAGGCCCCATCCTGCGGCGGACTTGGTGGCGACGGGCACGAGAGTGTCGGCGATGAAGCCGGCCTTCTTGGCCGCGTCGTACTTGTTCTGGCTGGCGACGGCGTACGCGTCGGTGCGGTCCTTGGTGATGCTCGGGAACCGGTCGTGCAGATTCTCGGCGGTGTTGCCCATCACCAGCGCGCTGGGATCGACGAGCTTGTCGGCGAGGAAACGCGGGTTGGGGTCGACGCCCTCACCCATCGGGTGGCGGCCCATGTGCTCGACGCCACCTGCGATCACGACGTCGTACTGGCCGAAGCCGATGCCCGACCCGGTGGTGGTCACCGAGGTCATCGCGCCCGCGCACATGCGGTCGATCGCGAAGCCGGGGACGCTGCGGGGGAGTCCGGCGAGCAGCGCGGACGTACGGCCGATGGTCAGACCCTGGTCACCGGTCTGCGTGGTCGCGGCGATCGCGACCTCGTCGATGCGCTCGGGAGGGAGATTGGGGTTCTTGCGAAGGAGTTCGCGGATTGCCTTGACGACGAGGTCGTCTGCGCGAGTGTCGGCGTACATGCCCTTGGGGCCTGCTTTGCCGAACGGGGTACGGATGCCGTCGACGAAGACAACATTCCTCTGTGAGCTGGTGGACGCGGGTACAGACACGCTTTTCGATCCTCCCGACAGATGCGGACGACTCGCCCGGGTGCCCGGACGCGACCCCTACTGTAGCGGGTATTACCCGTCGGTAACTTGAGAAGGGTGCAGTGCCTTCGTCAGTACCGGCACCACCAGCGTTCGCTGCCAGGGCCGGGCCCCGCCGTCGGCCAGTCGGGCCTCGATCAGCTCGGCAGGGTCGACATCGGGATCGACCGGACTCTGCCAATCCCACACCAGGCGGCGCAGCAGATCCGGCATCAACAGATTCTCGACCGGCACCGACACCGATTCGCTGAGCTCGGTCATCGCCGCTCGTACGTCGGCTAGTCGCGCTGCCGCATCGGGATCGCGGCGAGCCCACCGATTGACCGGGGGTGGACCGTCGAAAGACGCTGCCATCGAGGGCAATTCGGATGTCGGGAGCGCCCGCGCACGGGTCAGGGCCGAGGCCCACAATCGGGACGATCTGCGCTGACGGGGACCGCCGAATACCGGTAGCTGCTCGAGCTCGCGCGCGGATTTGGGGTCCGCCGTTGCGGCCGCCACGATGGCCGAGTCGGGCAACACCCGGCTCGGTGCCACGTCACGCTTGGCCGCCAGTTCGTCTCGGGTGCTCCACAATTCGCGAACGGCAGCAAGAGTGCGGGGAGATTTGATCGCATGGATTCCCGATGTCCGACGCCATCTGTCGGTCTTGGGTTTGGGTGGCCCGAGGGTGAGGATGTGGGCGAATTCCTGTGTGGCCCATTCGGTTTTGCCCTGCTGTTCGAGCTCTTCGGCCATTGCGTCGCGCAGCTCGAGCAGAACCTCGACGTCGAGTGCTGCGTAGTTGAGCCAGGTGTCGGGTAGCGGCCGGGTGGACCAATCGGCCGCTCCGTGGCCTTTCTGCAACGCCAGTCCGAGGGTGCGTTCGACGATGGCTCCGAGCCCCACTCGATCGAATCCGGCGAGGCGGCCTGCGAGTTCGGTGTCGTAGAGCGTGGCGGGTACAAAGCCGAGCTCGGCGAGTCCCGGCAAATCCTGATCTGCGGAGTGCAGTACCCACTCGAGCGGGTTGATCACCTCGGCGAGCGGAGCGAGGTCGCCGGTGACCGGGATCGGATCGAGCAGAACCGTGCCTGCGCCGCGGCGACGGAACTGCAGGAGGTAGGCGCGCTGGGAGTAGCGGAAGCCCGACGCACG
>NZ_LVCU01000280.1:0-7129 GCF_001647185.1 Rhodococcus sp. EPR-147 | reverse complement strand
TATGCCGTCAGCCGGGGCCAGTAGCGGAACGGCGACAGGCTCGTTCGCCTCGTCGTCCGGCGTGGTCTCGGGAGAACTCTCGGCTGACATGAGATGTGACTCTAAGCCCTGCGGGTGGAAGGACCGCCCACTATGTCCGGCTGGAACTGCGCTGGCCGAGGGTGGTGATGCCCGCAGGCGGCAAACCGGCGGCGTAGGCGAGCACCTCGCAGAACGCCTCGACGTGCGTCGAGAGGTCCTCGGACGTGGCCGTCCACGAGGCGCGTAGTTCGAGCTGGTGGGCCTTGGGTGGCCCGGCGATGTCGCCGTAGCGCACCGAGCTGGTCGAGGTGACCGTGCCGCCGAGTGCGTTGAGCGGCTCCGAGCGCGACTCCAGCGCGTCGACCAGCCAACTCCAGCCGACCTCGGGGAGCAGAGGATCGTCGGCGAGGGATTCGTCCACGTCCGCTTGGATGTACGCGACCAATCGGAGGGTACCGTTCCAGGCCTCGGCACCGTCGGGGTCGTACAGCAGGATCAGGCGGCCGAAGGCGTCGCCGTCGCTCTGTTCGTCGATCCGGTCGGATTCCGGATGCTTGACCTCGGCCCCGATCGCGTAACTGTAGGGAGCGAGTCGCTGCGGCGGCCGGATCGGACCGATTTCGATCGCCGGGTGTACCTGAGCCCGATGCATCGCGTCGATGGCGGCGCGGAACGGCGCAGGTTCGGCGGTGGATTGGGGTTCGGTCACGTCACCGGACGTTAGACGCGTCACGTTGCCTGGACGCGGAGGCGCGCCGGGCCGTGATGCAACCGAAGTCGGTGTGTCGCCCTTGGTGGCAGGAGCTTTCCTCGCGCGTGGCAGCATGGAACATGATGAACGCCGAACCGCACGCCACAGCCCCCGCCCGTCGAGAACTCCCGGACGCGCCGTTCCTGGCCGCGATCGCAGGTCGAGCTCCCTCGCGTCGGCCGGTGTGGTTCATGCGCCAGGCCGGTAGATCGCTCCCGGAGTACCGCAAGATTCGCGCCGGCATCGGCATGTTGGACTCGTGCTTCCGACCCGATCTCGTGGCCGAGATCACTCTCCAGCCTGTTCGTCGGCACGACGTGGACGCGGCAATTCTGTTCTCGGACATCGTCGTTCCGCTCAAGGCCGCCGGTATCGATCTCGACATCGTCGCTGGCACCGGACCGGTCGTCGCGCAGCCGGTGCGGTCGGCTGCCGATGTGGCCGCACTGCCGATCCTGACTTCGGATCAGGTGGAGCCGGTGGCCGATGCGGTGCGTATCCTCACCCGTGAGCTCGCCGGTACACCGCTCATCGGTTTCGCAGGCGCACCGTTCACCCTCGCGTCGTATCTGGTCGAGGGCGGCCCGAGTCGTAATCACGAGAAGACCAAGGCGCTCATGCGGTCCGATCCGGCGACCTGGCACGCCCTGCTCGACGCACTGGCCACCACGACGATCACCTTCCTGCAGGCTCAGCTCGCCGCAGGCGTCGACGCAGTGCAGGTGTTCGACTCCTGGGCGGGTGCGCTGTCCCTCGCCGACTACCGCGAGTACGTGCTGCCGCATTCGACGCGCGTGTTCGACGCCGTGTCCTCGGCCGGTGTACCGAAGATCCACTTCGGCGTCGGAACCGGCGAGTTGCTCGGGGCGATGGGTGAAGCCGGTGCCGACGTCGTCGGTGTCGACTGGCGAATCCCACTCGACGACGCCGTGCATCGCGTAGGCGGCGGCAAGGTGCTGCAGGGAAATCTCGACCCGGCGGTGCTGTTCGCCGGCTGGGATGCCGTCGAGGCCGAGGTTCGACGCATCACCGCCGAGGCGGATCGCGCGCTGGCGGCCGGTGCTCGCGGACATGTGTTCAACCTGGGCCACGGAGTGCTCCCCGACACCGATCCGGAGGTTCTGACCCGGGTGGTCTCGCTGGTGCATTCGTTGTGACGGTTCGGCGGTACGCCGTGGTCGGCGGCGGAATCTCCGGCCTCGTCGCGGCGTATCGCCTTCGGCAGTCCTGCGGGCCGGGTGCCGAGATCACTGTCGTCGAGGCGTCGTCGCGTCTCGGCGGCACGCTGCGCACCACCGCGGTCGGCGCGGACTCGCTCGACGTCGGTGCGGAGGCTTTCATCGGTCGACGTCCCGAAGTGCCGGCACTGCTGGCCGAGCTCGGTCTGTCGGATCAGCTGGTCTACCCGGCGCCGGTCCGTCCGCTCGTCTATTCCGGCGGTCGACCTCACGCGCTCCCGGTCGGCACTCTGATGGGCATCCCGTCGTCCGCCGATTCGGTACGGGATCTGGTGGACCCCGAGGACCTGCACCTCATCGAGACCGAGACCTCTCGGCCCTTCGCCTGGACCGCGGGTTCGGACGTCGGTGTGGCCGATCTCGTGGGCACCAGGTTCGGCTCCCAGGTGGTCAGCCGTTCGGTCGATCCGCTGCTCGGCGGCGTGTACTCCGGTTCGTCGAGCTCGATCGGCATCCGTGCGGCACTGCCCACGTTGGCTGCCGCGTTGGACGGTGGAGCAGCCAACCTGACCGAGGCAGTGCTGGCAGCGCTGCCCACCCCGTCGCCGGGGCCGGTGTTCGGCGGGCTGCGCGACGGTTACGCGGTGTTGCTCGATGCCCTCGTCGCTGCGACCGATGCCCGGACGGTGGTCGGTGCAGGCGTCGGTGAGATCCGCCGCGAGTCCGGCGGATGGTTCGTCGAAGGAGTCGGACGCGTCGACGGCGTGGTGCTGGCGGTCCCTGCGCCGATTCTCGGCCGGCTCATCGCCGAGGTGGCGCCCGCGGCGTCGCAGGCCGCGCGGAACATCGATCTCGCATCCTCGGTCGTCGTCGCGCTCGCTTTTCCCAAGACGACCGAACTTCCGCAGAATTCGGGAATCCTGGTGGCCACCGACGCGGGCTTGGACGTGAAGGCATTCACCCTGTCGAGCCGCAAGTGGCCGCACCTGGCCGAGCGTGACGCGGTACTGCTGCGGGCCTCGCTCGGCCGCTTCGGTGACACGACGGCGTCGGACCGATCCGACGCGGAGTCGATCCAGATCGCACTCGCGGATCTCGCGACGGTGGCGAACATCGATGCGCAGCCGATCGCTGCGACCGTGCAGCGCTGGCCGGGAGGCCTACCGCAGTACGCGCCGGGGCACCTCGATCGCGTCGCCGCCATCGAGGCAGGAGTCGCCGACCTACCCGGTCTCGAGGTCACCGGTGCCTGGCAGCGCGGTGTGGGGGTGCCCGCGTGTATTGCGTCCGCCACCACCGCTGCCGCCCGTCTGGTCGAAGTGGCACGATAGGGCCATGGCACGCCTCGATTACTCAGCGCTCAACTCGACTCTTCGCTACTTGATGTTCTCGGTCTACAAGGTCACGCCCGGTGTTCTCGGCGAGGATCGGGCCGCGGCCGCCAAGGAAGCGAAGGTGTTCTTCGAAAGTCGTGAAGACAAGGGTGTCGCGGTGCGCGGGGTGTACGACATCGCCGGTATGCGCGCCGACGCCGACTTCATGGTGTGGACGCACGCCGAGCGTATCGAGGACCTCCAGGCGACGTACTCCGATTTCCGTCGCACGACCGCGCTGGGCAAGGCGAGTACTCCGGTGTGGAGCAACACCGCGCTGCATCGCCCCGCCGAATTCAACAAGAGCCATGTCCCGGCCTTCATCGCCGGCGAGGATCCGGGCGCGTACATCTGCGTCTACCCGTTCGTCCGTTCGATCGATTGGTACCTGCTGCCCGACGACGAGCGTCGCACGATGCTCGCCGATCACGGCAAGGCCGCACGCGACTACAAGGACGTGCGGGCGAACACCGTGCCGTCGTTCGCACTCGGCGACTACGAGTGGATCCTGGCCTTCGAAGCTCCCGAACTCGATCGCATCGTGGACCTGATGCGCGACCTGCGGGCTACCGAGGCGAGGCGACACGTGCGCGAGGAGACCCCGTTCTTCACCGGCCCTCGGGTCGAGGTGGACGCGCTCGTCGAATCCCTGCCGTGACGACGACAGGCGCACCCGCGATCGAGGCCGTTCTGTTCGACTTCTCGGGCACGTTGTTCAGGCTCGAGGAGCACCCCTCGTGGTTCGACGGGATCCACGACGCCGACGGCACCCCCGTCGACGGTGCGGGAGCCGCGGAACTGATGCGCCGTATGACGGCACCGGTGGGGGAGACGGTCGAGTTCGACGATGCGACGCGTCATGCGTGGCGAAACCGAGACCTCGATCCGGCCCTGCACCGGCAGGCCTATCTGCATGTGCTCGCGCAGTCCGGTGTCACCGATCCGGCGCACGCACAATCCGTCTACGGTCGCGTGATCGACGCAGATTCTTGGACGCCGTACCCGGATACCGAAGCAGTGCTGAAAAAGCTCGCTGCCGAATCGATTCGGACCGGGGTCCTGAGCAACATCGCATTCGACATCCGTCCCGCGTTCGTCGATCGCGGTCTCGACAGGTTCGTCGACGAATTCGTGCTCTCGTTCGAGGTCGGTCACGTCAAGCCGCAGCCCGAGATCTTCCGGCACGCAGTGACGGCGTTGGGTGTGGACCCCGCGGTGACGCTGATGGTGGGCGACAGTGACGAGGCCGACGGTGCGGCACGAGAGATCGGATGCCACTTCGCTCTCGTCGATCCGGTGCCGACGTCGCAGCGCCCCGATGCACTACTGAAGGCGCTGCGCGAGTTCGGAATTCGATGACCGGGGTGGTTCGATGACTGGCGTGGCCGGCGTCCAGCACATGGGCCACTGGGGAATGTTTCGCGCCGAGTCGGACGGACGTGACGTCACCGCAATCCATCCCCAGGTGACCGACAGCAACCCTTCTCCGGTGTTGGGCAACCTCGTCGGGTCGGTGACCCATCGATCGCGCGTCACCTCCCCGGCGGTGCGCCGGGGCTGGCTCGAGCACGGGCCGGGGCCGACCGACACCCGTGGCAGTGACGAGTTCGTCGACGTCTCGTGGGACGAGCTCACCGATCTGCTGGCAGCCGAATTACGCAGGGTCGTCGACGCATTCGGCAACAAGGCCATCTACGGCGGGTCGTACGGGTGGGCGAGTGCCGGACGCTTCCATCACGCGCAGAGTCAGGTGCATCGCTTTCTCAACTGCATCGGCGGTTACACGCGATCGGTCCACAGCTACTCACTGGGCGCGACCGGGGTCATCATGCCGCACGTCCTCGGTGCGCATTGGAAGATGTTCTCGCGCTCCACCTCCTGGAACGTGATCGCCGCCCACACCGAGTTGTTGGTGGCGTTCGGCGGAGTTCCGGTGAAGAACACCGGCATCAATCACGGCGGTACGTCGGATCATCCGACCGTCGATTCGCTCGACGCGATGCGCGCCCGCGGTGGGCAGATCGTCACCGTGAGTCCGCTCCGCAGCGACATGAACGGCGACGCGCGCTGGATCGCCCCGCGGCCCGGTACCGACGTGGCGATGATGCTGGCTCTGGCTCACGTGCTCGCCGACGAAAAGCTGCACGACACAAAGTTTCTGGAGAAGTACTGCCAGGGCTACCCCGAGTTCGAGCGATATCTGCTCGGCATCACGGACGGAATTCCCAAGACACCGCAGTGGGCGTCGGCGATCTGCGGCGTCGAGGCCGCCCTGATCGCGGAACTTGCCCGGGAGATGGCGTCGAAACGCACGATGGTGACGGTCACCTGGTCACTGCAGAGGACGCGACACGGTGAGCAGGCCCCGTGGATGGGCGTGACACTCGCGGCGATGCTGGGCCGGATCGGCGTTCCGGGTGGGGGATTCGGGCACGGCTACGGGTCGATGAACGAGCCGGGTCTGGCACCGGTTCCGTATCCGTTGCCGACCTTGCCGCAGGGTGTCAATCCCGTTCCCGACCTGATTCCGGTCGCCGCGGTCTCGGACATGCTGCTGAATCCCGGTGCCGAATTCGACTACGACGGTAGGCGATTGACCTATCCCGACATCAAGATCGTCTATTGGGCCGGCGGAAATCCGTTCCACCACCACCAGGATCTGGGGCGGCTGCGTCGCGCTCTCGGTAGGCCCGACACCGTCGTTGTGCACGACCCGTATTGGACACCGATGGCCAAGCACGCCGACGTCGTCGTCCCGTCGACGACGTCGTTGGAACGATCGGATCTGAGCTGCACACGCAACGATCCCTTGCTCGTCGCGATGGAGCCGGCCGCCCCGCGGTACGCGGACTCCCGCGACGACTACGACACGTTCGCGGAGTTGGCTACGAAACTCGGTGTGGGGCAACAGTTCACCGAGGGGCGTAGCTCGCAACAGTGGCTCGAGCATCTGTACGAGCAGTGGCGCGGATATCTGCGCGCCGGGGGCGTCGATACTCCGGAGTACGACAATTTCCGTCGCGAGGGTTCGTTTCGGATGAAGACCGAGGACGATCTGACGTTCTTCGAGGATTTTCGACGCGACCCGGTGGGCAACGCGCTGCGCACCCCCAGTGGAAAGATCGAGATCTTCTCGGCGACCGTGGCGGGGTTCGACTACGAGGACTGCCGTGGGCATCCGATGTGGTTCGAGCCGCAGGAATGGCTCGGTGGACCCCGGGCGCAGCAGTTCCCGTTGCATCTGATCGCCAACCAGCCGCGCACCAGGCTGCACAGTCAGCTCGATCACGGTGCGGTGAGCCGTAACTCGAAGATCGAGGGTAGAGAGCCGATAAGAATGCACTCGTCGGCGGCCGGGGCCAGGGGAGTGTCGGACGGCGACGTCGTACGGGTGTTCAACGACCGTGGCTCGTGCCTGGCCGGTGTGGTTGTCGACGACGCGATGCTGAAATCGGTCGTGCAGTTGTCCACCGGGGCCTGGTACGACCCACTGGATCCGGCAGATCCCGATTCGATGTGCGTACACGGCAGCGTGAACGTGCTCACCGCGGACGAGGGCTCGTCGGCGCTCGCGCGCGGCTGCACCGGCCAGCACGTACTGGTGGAGATCGAACGCTACGACGAGCCGTTGCCGCCGATCACCGCGTTCGATCCACCTGCTCGGTCCGAGGTCAGAACACGACCCGAGAGATGATCTCGGCGACCAGCGCCGGCTTGTCCTCGCCCTCGATCTGCAACGTTCCTGCCGTCACCATCTGTAGCGCCCCGCCCGATACCTCTTCGACGGAGACGAGGGTGGTCTGCAG
>NZ_LVCU01000279.1:0-4163 GCF_001647185.1 Rhodococcus sp. EPR-147 | reverse complement strand
TTCCGATCTACTGCGCCTCCCTGCGCACCGCGGAAGCCGATCTGCTCGAGACCCTGAAGTCGGCGGACGCCCTGATCGTGACCGTGCTCGCGGCCGGTGGCACCAAACCTGCCGGCGCGTCTGCCGGCGGCGACGACGAAGCCTGGGACGTCGCCGAGCTCGCCGCGCTCGATGTGCCGATCCTCCAGGGACTGTGTCTGACGAGTTCGCACGCGACGTGGTCCGAGAACGACGACGGACTCTCCCCGCTGGACGTGGCCACGCAGGTCGCCGTCCCGGAGTTCGACGGCCGGCTCATCACGGTTCCGTTCTCGTTCAAGGAGATCGACGACGACGGGTTGACCACGTACGTTCCGGACCACGAGCGTGCTGCTCGGGTGGCGGGCATCGCGGTGCGGCACGCCCGGCTGCGGCATATTCCCGCTGCCGACCGCCGCATCGCGCTGATGTTCTCGGCCTATCCCACCAAACATGCGCGGATCGGCAACGCCGTCGGTCTCGACACTCCGGCGAGCGCGATCGCGCTGATGTCGGACATGCGCGCCGCCGGCTACGACCTCGGACCGCTCGACGGCCCGGATTCGGTGCCCGGTCTGGCTGCTCGCGACGGTGACGCACTCATTCACGCGTTGATCGCCCGCGGCGGCCAGGATCCCAACTGGCTCACCGACGCCCAGCTCGAGGGCAATCCCATTCGTATCTCGGCCGCGCAGTACGGCCGGTGGTTCGAGAAGCTTCCCGCGGATCTACGCGACGGCGTCGTCGTGCACTGGGGCCCGGCACCGGGTGATCTCTACGTTGATCGATCTGCCGATCCGGACGGTGAGATCGTCATCGCGGCAATGCAATTCGGCAACGTGGTGATCATGGTGCAACCGCCGCGCGGATTCGGCGAGAAGCCGGTTGCGATCTATCACGACCCGGACCTGCCGCCGAGCCATCACTATCTGGCGGCCTACCGGTGGATCTCGGCCACGCAGGCCGACGGCGGCTTCGGTGCCGACGCCATGGTGCACCTGGGCAAGCACGGCAACCTGGAATGGCTGCCGGGCAAGACACTCGGTATGTCGGCGTCCTGCGGAACCGATGCGGCCCTGGGAGACCTACCGTTGATCTACCCGTTCCTCGTCAACGATCCGGGGGAGGGCACGCAGGCCAAGCGACGAGCACACGCCACCCTCGTCGATCACCTGATTCCTCCGATGGCGCGCGCGGAGAGCTACGGCGACATCTCCCGCCTCGAGCAACTGCTCGACGAGCACGCGAACATCTCGGCCCTCGACCCGGCCAAGCTGCCCGCCATCCGCCAGCAGATCTGGACTCTGATGACAGCGGCGCAGATGCACAAGGACCTCGGACTCGAGGAGCGTCCCGACGAGGAAGTGTTCGACGACATGCTGCTCAACGTCGACGGGTGGCTGTGCGAGATCAAGGACGTACAGATCCGCGACGGACTGCACATCCTGGGCCAGGAACCCGTCGGAGACGCCGAGGTCGAACTGGTGCTCGCGATGCTCCGAGCTCGGCAGATGTGGGGCGGAGAGCAGACGGTTCCCGGTCTGCGAGAAGCACTGGGGCTCAGCGAGGACGGCGACGAGGACCGGACCCGCGTCGACAGTATCGAGGCCGTGGCCCACGGGTTGGTCGCGGCGATGCAGGCAGCGCAGTGGGATCCCGCAGCTGCCGCACGGGTCGCGGGCGAGCACGGCGGCGTGGTCACCCAGATTCTCGAGTTCGCCGCAGCCGAGGTCGTTCCGCGTCTGCGCGGGACCTCACGCGAGATCGCCCAGGTACTGCACGCTCTCGACGGCGGGTTCATCGCGGCCGGGCCGAGCGGTTCCCCGCTGCGCGGGCTGATCAACGTTCTCCCCACCGGCCGCAATTTCTACTCCGTCGACCCGAAGGCCGTGCCCTCGAAGTTGGCATGGGAGACCGGGCAGGCGATGGCGGAATCACTTCTCGCTCGCTACCGCCAGGATCACGGCGAGTGGCCGAAATCCGTCGGACTCTCGGTGTGGGGTACCTCTGCCATGCGCACCTCCGGCGACGACATCGCAGAAGTGTTCGCCTTGCTGGGGGTCTCGCCGGTGTGGGACGAGGCATCGCGCAGGGTGACGCGGCTCGAGGTGATCGACCTCGTCGAGCTCGGCCGTCCCCGCATCGACGTGACGGTCCGGATCAGCGGCTTCTTCCGCGACGCGTTTCCCCACGTTCTCGCATTGCTCGACGATGCGGTCCGGATGGTCTCCGCGTTGGACGAGCCGGCCGAGCAGAACTACGTGCGAGCCCATGCGCAGGCCGATCTGGCCGAGCACGGCGACGAACGACGTTCCACGACGCGCATTTTCGGATCGAAGCCGGGCACCTACGGTGCCGGGTTGCTCCAGCTGATCGACAGCAAGACCTGGCGCAGCGACGACGACCTGGCGCAGGTCTACACCACCTGGGGTGGCTTCGCGTACGGCCGCGGTCTCGACGGCGTACCGGCCTCGGACGACATGCGCACCGCCTACAAGCGCATTGCCGTCGCCGCCAAGAACACCGACACGCGTGAGCACGACATCGCCGATTCCGACGACTACTTCCAGTACCACGGCGGCATGGTCGCGACCGTGCGCGCGTTGACCGGAAAGTCGCCCGAGGCGTACATCGGTGACAGCACACGGCCGGAATCGGTTCGCACGCGCACACTGTCGGAAGAGACCGCGCGAGTTTTCCGCGCCCGGGTGGTGAACCCGAAGTGGCTCGACGCCATGCGCAGGCACGGTTACAAGGGCGCGTTCGAGATGGCGGCGACCGTGGACTACCTGTTCGGCTACGACGCGACGACCGACGTGGTGCAGGACTGGATGTACGAGAAGCTGGCCGAGACGTACGTGCTCGACGAGCAGAACAAGAAGTTCATGCAACAGTCCAATCCGTGGGCCCTGCACGGTATCGCGGAGCGACTGCTCGAGGCCGCGGAGCGAAAGATGTGGGCCGAGCCGGACAAGCAGGTTCTCGACGGCTTGCGCCAGGTGTATCTGGAAACCGAGGGCGAGCTCGAAGGGGAGTAGCGACGTACTCTGAGCGGTATGGCTGCCACCTTCGAAGACATTGCCAAGGGCAAGTACGTACTGCTGACCACGTTCAAGAAGGACGGCACCGGGGTACCGACCCCACTGTGGGGTGCCCTCGACGGTGATCGGCTGCTGGTCTGGACGGTATCCGATTCGTGGAAGGTCAAACGGATTCGCCGCAACCCCGCAGTCACCCTGGCACCGTGCGACATGCGCGGTAACCCCCAGGGCGACGCGGTAGACGCACGGGCCGAAATACTCGACGCGGACCGGACGGAGAAGGCACGTGCAGCGATCGCATCGAAATACGGAATTCTCGGGTGGCTCACCGTCAAGGGCAGTGTGCTGCGCCGGGGCAAGAGCGGCTCCGTCGGGCTGGCGATCACTGCCGCCAGCTAGCGAAAGTCGGCACCATCGCTCGTATGCGCAGTTCCGAATGCTTCGTGAGGCAGCTTCCCCTGCTGCCGGAATGGAGCACCACGTGCCTATCGCAGTGACCGATTACAACCATGTTCGCCTCACCGTCAGTGACATCGACCGGTCCCGATCGTTCTACGACTCGGTGTTCGGCTTCGACGTCGCCTACGCCTGGGATCCCGACGCGGACGAAGAGACCAAGAAGGCGCTGTGGTTCCTCTTCGGCGGCGTCATCTACAAGTTCGGCGGCGGTCTGCTCGGGCTGCGCCCGGTCGCACCGAGCGACGACACGTTCGCCGAGGACCGGTGCGGGCTCGATCACCTCAGCTTCACCGTCGACACCCGGGCCGCACTCGAGGATGCCGTGAAGACCCTCGACGAGCTGGGCATCGCACACGAGGGCATCAAGGATGCTGGGCCCGGCATGTCCATCGTCGAGTTCAGGGATCCCGACAACATCGCTCTCGAGCTCACCGGACCCGACAAGTAGTTCGGACCGGCCCTACTGGGCGGCGCTGACCGACGACATGTGGAAGTCGGGAATGCGTAGCGGCGGCATCGCCGTGCGAGTGAACCAATCCTTCCACTCGCGCGGCAGTGTCGCCTCGGTTGCGCCCGCCTCGGTGACGCGTCGTAGCAGATCCAGCGGGCTTTCGTTGAAGCGAAAGTTGTTCACTGCACCGGTGA
>NZ_LVCU01000278.1:0-14476 GCF_001647185.1 Rhodococcus sp. EPR-147 | reverse complement strand
GTAGATCTGCCAGTTGAGCATCGATACCAGGGACAGGCTCAGAAATCCGTGGGCGATGGGTGCGCCGAACGGGCTCTCCTTCTTCGCCCGCTCGACGTCGACGTGGATCCACTGGTGATCGCCCGTGGCGTCGGCGAAGGTGTTGACCCGTTCCTGGGTGATCTGCAGCCAGTCACTGGTGCCGAGGTCTTCCCCGACGGCTGCTTTGATCTGCTCTGGTGAGGTGAAAGTGCGCATACTCACAGTATGCACCGTCGTAATAGGACGTTCGACGGGAACGAGCGCGGCGCGCGATGTTCGGCGTCGTTGTCGGTCTGCTGAATTCAGGCCGTACAGCGCGACGTGAACGGAAAAGCGGCAATCAGATCGTCTTGGATTTCCGTCAGATTCGGGACCGGTCGATAGTCGCTCCGAAGCTGCGCGATCTTGTCGTGATCGCGCGCGAGGTCCGACGAATGCTGAACCGCTTCTCGGTCGAAAACGGAGTAGTAGTCGTCGAATTTGTATCCGTTGCCGCCGATGTCCTGCGTCAGCTCTATCCACGCATTGGGGATACCGAAGGAGTCAGCGACGATCAAGCCGTGCAGACTCGTCGACATCACGAAGTCACATGCGGTGATGTCGGCGATGACCTTGGCCGGCTTTCGGGACGGGTCGATCAACGTCACGTTCTTTTCTCGCGCAAGCGCAAGCACTACGGGATCCTTCTTGTGCACCCAGTGGTAGACGAGACCGATTCGTCCAGGTACCCGCGGGGAGCGTGAATAGACCCTGTTCGCCAACAGCCCGGGGTCCCCGACCGCGACCTTGCGCTCGGACTTGATGCGATTCGATGACAGATGCCCGCGCACAGCGTAGAAGTCGAAGTCGGGGTAGCTGAAGTCTTTTTCGTGGGCAGTCTCGCTGAGCATGAATTCCGAACCCCAGACCTTGAGATCCTTCTGCGCCTGCATGAGCTGGACCATTTCGAGAGTGGAACCTGCTCCGATCATGTCGCTTCGCTTCGCACGACGCCAGGAACATTTCTGCCCGAACAGTGATTTCACCAGTTCGGGCGTCAATTCGTCGCCGAAATTGGGTCTGACGCCGGTGAGTTTTACCTGACGCCACCAGAATGTTTTGATCGAAGTGGCCATGACGGTAAATTTACCTTATGCATAGGTAATCAAAGGTAAATTTACCGGTCTGGGCTCCATTTCGATGTATCTGTAGCTCGTGGTGCGTTCAGCGCGGCGACACCCAAGTGTCCTGTCCGATCAGGATGCAGGCTTGAGCGTCAACGAGATCGAGTTGATGCAGTACCGCTGATCGGTCGGGGTGGGGTAACCCTCGCCCTCGAAGACGTGTCCGAGGTGGCTGTGGCAACTGCGGCAGACGACCTCGACTCGGCGCATTCCCAGTGTGGTGTCTTCCTTCAGGATGACGGCGTCGCTGTCGGCCGGGTCGAAGAAGGACGGCCAGCCGCAGTGCGACTCGAACTTCTCGGTGCTGCGGAACAATTCGGCTCCGCAGGCGCGGCACTCGTAGATACCTTCGGTGGTGGTGTCTGTGTATTCGCCGACGCCGGGGCGTTCGGTGCCTGCCTGCCGCAGCACCGCATACTCCTCGGGGGTCAGCTTCTCGCGCCACTGTGCGTCGGTGAGCTGGACGGCCGGGGCGGAATTGTTGTCGGTTGCTGAACTCATGCTCACACGCTAATACGATTTGTCGGGCTATGCCGTTTTCGCAGGTGGAGCGCTCGGCAGCAGGTAGCTCGGTTCGATTCCGTCGTCGAGTCGTCCTTCGCTTCGGGCGGCGAAATAGCGTCCGACGAGCACGCCGAAGATGACGACGATGAGCAGGGCCCAGCCGAAAGTGGTGCGCAGGTAGTCCAAGGCGCGCCCGGTTTCGATCCAGCGGCCCGACAGCCATCGGTCGTAGTTCATGAACCCGTAGATCGCGAGCCAGGCGGGCCAGTTGCGCAGCAGCGAGTTCTTCAGCACGACGGTCATCAGCAGCGGGAACAGCATCATGGAGTAGTACATCTGACCCAGCGAGCCCAGCAGCCAGTGTGCGGTGAGGATCAAGCCCGAGGTGGTCGCGAAGAAGAACAGACGGTCCTCGCGGCAGTATCGGTAGAGCAGCCACAGTGAGATCAGAACCATGATTCCCAGGACCGCTCGGATTCCGAGGGTGAGGAGTTCGGGAACACCGTAGTAGCGGCCGTTACCGACGACAGCGCTGTTGAAGTAGTCGCGGGTCTGCAGCAGATACGGCAGTGTCCGGTCGATGAAGTTCATCGGATCCACCGACAGCGGCCAGGCGATGGCCATCATCACGACGGGGATGGCGATCGAGGTGATGAAGACCTTCCACTGACGCGTCATCAGCGGAAGCAACAGCAGTGGAGCGAGCATCGGCTTGATCGCCAGAGTCAGACCCATGGCGACACCGGCCGAGAGGTCCTTGCGCTGGAGGAGGAACCCGAGGAAGGCGACCTCGCCGAGGAGTACGAAGCCGTTGAAGTTGGTGAACACCAACGTGTTGGTCACCGTCTCGCTGACGAAGGCGGCCAGCAGCAGCGCAGGGGCCGCGACCGAATCGAGCCGGAATCCGAAGATGCGCAACAGGATGTACAGGGCCAGCAGTATCGCGACCGTGCTGGCGATGATGAACAGCCAGCGGGATCGCTCGGGGTCGATGACTGCGATGGGGGAGAGCAGCATCGTCGCGCTCGGTTGATACAGGTAGTGCGGATCGACCGAGTCGAAGTTCGCCGTGTACACCGGCTGGCGGTTGAGGAATGCCAGGGCGGCGCTGTACACCGGGTTGAAATCGTTGGTGATGTCTCCGTTCACGGCTTTGATCACCACGCGCTGGATGACGGTCATGATGGCGATCGGCCACAGGGCGTACTTGATTACCTCGGCGGTCGTCCGCCCTGACCGCGGCTCCAGAAAGCTAAGTGACACCCGGGAACGGTACCCGAGGCGCTGACCGTACCGGCGAAGGACACCCCGCGATGCGTACCCGACTCAGGCGGGGCAGACGGTGCCGTCGGTCGGAAGCGCGGTGTCTCGTGCGTAGTTCACCGCGGCGCCCTGCAGACACTGAGATCCGCCCAGACTCGGATGCCCGCTGCCCTGCCACGCGGCCGAGGCGACGGCCGCACCGGTTGCCCCGACCAACCCGGTGACCGAGGACAACCCGCCGTTGCCGACGATGGGGTCGCCTGCGTTGGCCAGCACCAACACCGGGACGTCCAGGGAGGTGGGCAGCGGAGTCGACGGCGCAGTCGGCCAGGACGAGCACAGTAGAGCCGTCAGAGCAGCGTCGGTGCCGTAGATCGGATAGCGGTCGTTCCACTGCGACGACAGGTCGCGAACGCCCTGCGGCGACGGCCACTGTTGGCCGTCCGTGCACCGGGACACGAACTGACCGTCGGTGCCGTAGGCGTTCCGACCCCGCTCGGCGAGCGCGGCCAGCGCGGTGGTGTCGGACCCGGCGGCCGAGGAGAGGGCGGTGGAGAGGCCGGTGGCGCGGGACGACGTGTCGCCTGCGGTGGATGCCAGGGCGAAGGTGATGCCGTCGAGAATCTCGTGGGTGGACAGCGGCGAGAATTCGCCACCGGCGGCGCGTAGGAGCAGCTGGGCGACGGCCGCCGTCGGATCGCTGCCGAGGGAGCAGTTCAGCGCGACGCATCGCTGTGCGAACGCAGCGAAGGCTGCTTCCTTGCCCTGTGTCCGTTGTTCGGCCAACGTGATCTGGTCGGCGCCGACTCCGGTCGGTGAATCGAGGATCAGACGTGAGATGTTGGCCGGAAACTTCGCTGCGTAGGCCAACGCGGTGAGCGCGCCGTTGCCCGAACCGATCAGGCCTATCTGTTCCACACCCCAGAGTTGCCGCAGGCGGTCCAGATCGTCCGCCGCGTAGGTGGTTCCGAACGCGAGTTCCTGCGGTTGCAACGTGTCGGTGCATTCGATCGTGGCGTCACGACCGGCGTCGACGGCGCGGTCGACCGTGTCGGCATCGGATCTGGTGAACTGCCCCAGCGCGTCGACCTCGGTTTTGGTCTCAGCGTCGATGCAGTCCACGGCAGTGGATCGGCCGATGCCGCGTCGATCCACCGCGACGATGGGATGAGCCTCGAGCAGCGTCGCGAGCGGTCCGGCGGCCATCGTGGCCAACGTGGCCGTCGAGGACCGATCCGAACCGGACGTCAGCACCAGAGGTCCCGCGTCGGTGGGCGTTCTGTCGAGCCGCGCTCGCAACGCGCCGACGGCGAACGTGCCGAACATCTGTCCACTCGCATCGACGTCGGCTTCGTATTCTGCGCATTCGAGTGTCAGGCCGGGAGTGGTGGCGGTGAGCCCGAACGCCCCGAGTGTGGCTGCGGTGCAGTCGGCCCAGGCCAGATCGGTGGCCGGAACGGCAAGTGCGACCGGTTCCGGTGGCGCCTCTGCCGAGGACTCGGCGGGCTGACCGGGGGAGCGTTGTTCCACCGCGACGTCGGGTCGGATCGACGGGCCGGCACCACAGGCCGCGCACATCGTGGCGAGGACGAGGACCGCGGCGAGCAACGTTGATTTCTGCGTCACCGTGCGAGGCTATCGACTTTTCGATCGATGCCGGGCCGCGCACTGTTCATGGCCGACGCACCCAGCGCGTGAGCAGCGTTCCGTCGGCGTCGCCCAGAACGTGTACCCGGTGCATCGGCGCGTCGGCGGCGTCGGATGCGTGGGCGATACGGCCCGCCTCTCCGGCGACCAGCATCGGCGAGATCGTCAGACACAGATCGTCCGCCGCCCCGTCGGACACGAGCTGTCCGAACAGTCCCGGTCCGCCCTCGCACAGGACGCGGCGAAATCCGAGTTCGCTCAGAGTCGCGACGATGTCGCCGGTCGAGACAGAATCGCCGGTCACCTCGATCACCGTCGCTCCCGCTGCCCGAAGCGCGGCTACCTTCGAGCCGTCCGCCGCCGCCGAGGTCAGCACCACCGGCTGCACTTCGGTGTCGGTGACCAATCGAGAATCCGCGTCGATCGAACCGGAGGCGGTGACCACGACGATCGTCGGAACCGGTGCCAGCCCGGCCGCCACCCGACGTGCCTTCGCTTCGCTGGACAGCGAGACGCCGCCGTAGTTCTCGGCCCGCGCGGTTCCGGCACCGACCAGGACGGCGTCGCACAGTTCTCGCAGGATGCCGAACAGGCGGGCGTCGGCGGGGGTTCCCAGGCCCGCCGACTTACCGTTCGCGGTCACCGATCCGTCGATGCTGGCGACGAAGTTCGTGCGAATCCACGGTCTGTCCACGTCGGTGGGATACGCGTGCAGGGCGCGGACGGCATCGTCGTCGAGTGTCGATCCGACGCTGGGCACGGACTCGGGTGCCTGCTCCGATGTGAAGTAGGTCCCAATATGGAGAAGCTGCATGAGAGAGATCAGACCACGTCGTTACGCTCGGCAAATGCCCGCACGCCTTGTCGACCGAAATCCCGTGGTTCCATCCGATCAGCTGATCGCGCAGATGGTCCCGCCGGCGATGTTCGACGACGTCAGTTTCTCCTCGTACATTCCCGACCCCAAGGAGCCGACGCAGGCTGCTGCGGTTGCGAAGGCCGAGGAGTTCGCGAGCAAGGTGCAGAAGATCCGCGGCAAGGGCAAGCGCGGTCTCTTCGGTAAGAAGACCCCGGCCATCGGTGCGGGCCTGTACCTCGACGGCGGCTTCGGTGTCGGCAAGACTCACTTGCTCGCCTCGATCTATCACAGCGTTCCCGAGCCCAAGGCGTTCGGCACGTTCGTCGAACTCACCCACGTGGTCGGTGCTCTCGGCTTCAACAAGGCGCTCGAGGAACTCTCGAGCCACAGCGTGTTGTGCATCGACGAGTTCGAGCTCGACGATCCCGGCGACACGATGTTGGTCTCGCGGTTGCTCTCCGAGCTCTCGCAGCGCGGGGTATCCATCGTCGCGACGTCCAACACCTTGCCCGGGCAGCTCGGTGAGGGTCGCTTCGCCGCCGAGGACTTCATGCGGGAGATCAAGAAACTCGGCTCCATTTTCGAGTCCATCCGGGTTGACGGCCCCGACTACCGCCACCGCGATCTGCCTCCGGCTCCCGACCCCACCTCGGAGTCCGAGCTGATCGACCGCGCCGACACCGTCGAGGGTGCAACCCTGGACGATTTCGACGAGCTGCTGGCGCATCTGAGCACGTTGCACCCCTCCCGCTACGGCAAGTTGCTCGACGGCATTCCGGCAGTGTTCCTGAAGAACGTGCACCCGGCATCGGATCAAGCCATCGCTCTGCGCCTGGTGGTCCTCGCCGACCGCTTGTACGACGCGGGCATCCCGGTGACGGCCTCGGGCGGCAAGCTCGACGAGATCTTCACCGAGGAGATGCTGGCCGGCGGCTACCGAAAGAAGTACCTGCGCGCCACCTCGCGTCTGCTGGCACTGTCCCGTTTCGCTGCAGTCGGCTGAGCGGTCGTCACAGCCTCACCTGCATGACGTAATCGTCGTGCGTCTGAACGCCGACGACGAACGTCTTGGTACCCACGATCTCGAATCCGTGTTTGGCGTAGAACTTCTGCGCCCGCACGTTCTGCTGGTTGACGCCCAACCATGCTGTCGCACAACCGGAGTGGCGTGCATGGTCGAGTGACGACGACATCAATCGCCCCGCGGCGCCGCTGCCGTGCTGGGTCGGCTGCACGTAGAGCTTGCTGACTTCCATGGTCGGCTCGGGCGAGAGTGTCGCGCGAATTCCGGGGTCCGCGGGCGGCCCGGACACGAGCATCGCGTAGCCCACGACGTCGGCATCGGCTGTCTCATCGATCAGCACCGTTCTGGCCGCGTCGTCGATGTAGTTCTCGAAGTGCTCGGCCGACAACACGTTCGAGACGAACTGCGCGATGTCCTCGGGCCGGGTTCCCGGCGGGCAGGCGAGGGGAAAGGTCGACGCGGCCACTTCGGCGACGCGACGTGCATCGGCACGTGCTGCCACGCGCACGGTCACAGCAGGTCGACCGCGTTCTTGGCATCGCGCAACGACAGCCCGGTTCGGTCGCGCAGCAGTTTGATGGCCGAGATCGCTTTACCCTCGGATTTCAGTGACTGCAATCGCGGGATCAGATCGTCCCAGGGTGTCGGACCGGCTTGTGCCGCGTCGACGATGGTGGCGGAGGACGGAAACGGCTCGCCGCGCTGGACGCTCTCGATCGCGTTCTTCGCGTCGGCGAGTCCGGCACCCGTTCGTTCACGAAAGACCTTGATGGCCTGAACCTTCTTGTTCGCGGCCAGTAGCGAATGAATGTCTGCGCGGGCGCTCTCGTCGAGACCGATGAGCCTGATGTTGCGCGAGGTCTCCGGGGACGAGCCCGGCTTCTTGCGGGCCAACAGCCACGCCGCGAGCACTGCAGCGTCGACGAGGACCAACGCCACGATGAACCATCCCCAGGTCGGCATGCCTTAGTAGACCACTTCAGCGCGACGGGTCGAAGAGCGGGACGACAACCGACGAATCGGACGTCGGGGCACCGAACAACGAGGCGGCTCCGGCAAGGGTTTTCGTCGCTGCGTCGTACTTCATCGGAGCAAGGTCGTGGCCCGCGCCCTCGATGTCGACGAGCAGAGTGGGAGCCGGGACGAGCGCGAGCGCAGCGCTCAATTCGGTCGTGGTGCCGAAAGGGTCCTTCGTGCCGTGCACCACCACCGTCGGTGTTCGAAGTTCGGGAAGGTGTTGTGTACGAGCCTTGTCCGGCTTGCCCGGCGGGTGCAGGGGATAGGAGGTCAGGACGAGTCCGTCGACGAGACCCGGTCGCTCGGCCGCGATCATGGAGCCCTGCCTGCCACCGTAGGAATGCCCACCGAATGCGATGAATCCAGAGGTCTCGGCGCGGAGGCGGTCGACGGCCGACGCGATTCCGAGCCGATCCTCGGCCGCTCTCGACGGGTGCGGCGGTCCCTTGGGTTTGCGTACTCGAAAAGGAAGGTCGAAACGCAGGACCGTGAATCCGGCTGCCGCCCATACCGACGCGATGCGCTGCAGCAGAGGCGACTCGCAGTTGCCGCCCGCACCGTGCGTGAGAGCGAGGCCGCCCCGCGCGGGTATGGAAGGTGTGTGCAGAAAGGCGACGCCCCCGCCGAGATCGATGTCGGCGGGGGCGTCGGGACCATCGAGTTCAGGCATCGTTCGAGGACGTTACCTTTTCCTGGGCGTCGGCGTGATCGGTGTCAGCAGAGCCGTCGGAGTCGGTGGAGTCCCGGTCATCGGCGTCCACCATCTCGCCGTTGTCGTCGACCATGTCCGCGAAGGCGGTCCCGGCGACGGTGCCGTTGGTTCCCGGCAGTGCGACGGTGGGCCGGGCGCCGGGTCGATAGCGATCGTCGAGGCCCTCCACGGACTTCTTCGCCTCTTCCAGGGTGGCGTCGTCGACTGTGGGTTCGCTCTGAGCATCGTCCGACACGTGAGTGTCCTTCCATCGAAGTGTGTGCGTCATCTCCACTGTGCACTTCTATGGCGTGAATCACCACAATTGATTCGTGAAGCACAAAAAAGACCCCCTCGAAAGGGGGCCTGATCTGTCTTGCTGTGGTGCGCGATACTGGGATTGAACCAGTGACCTCTTCCGTGTCAGGGAAGCGCTCTCCCGCTGAGCTAATCGCGCGTGTCCTCGCAACGGTCTTGCGACCGATGCACTAGCGAGGTGGAGACGGGAATCGAACCCGTGTGCACGGCTTTGCAGGCCGTTGCCTCACCACTCGGCCACTCCACCATGGGTCGAGACCCTCGAGCGGATGACGGGATTCGAACCCGCGACCCTCACCTTGGCAAGGTGATGCGCTACCACTGCGCCACATCCGCATACCCCGGAGGCGCTCACTGCTGGGCAGTTGTTGTCTCCGTGGTGCGGGGAAAACATTAACCCAACGGGAGTGAAACTCACAAATCTCGTGGTCAGCCCCGGAATTGGCACGATCGACGCTGTGAAAGATGTGAAAGCAGAGGCGATGGGAGCTCTGCGAAGGCGGTCCGTGGACGAATTCGGTGATCGGGCAGGCGATTCGGTTCGTCGCGGCACCTCGTGTTAATGTTTTGCCTCGTTCGGTCCCGTGGCTCAGTGGGAGAGCGTCCGCTTCACACGCGGAAGGTCGCTGGTTCGATCCCAGCCGGGACCACAGAAAAGAAGGCCCGCACCGCCCGTCGGTGCGGGCCTTCTTGCGTTCGAGGCCGGTAGCCTGAGCCGGTGAGCACCGAAGAATCGAAGCCTCAGGCCGTCGCCGACCAGGGTCCGATGGACACAGCCAAGGTGAAGCACCGTCGCTTCCGGGCGCGCATCGCCGAGAACAAGTCCCTCGATCTCGCATACCGAATCACGGTCGGTGTCGTCGGAACAGTGGTGTTGGTGCTGGGTGTACTCGCCATTCCCTACCCGGGGCCCGGCTGGTTGATCGTGTTCGCGGGCCTGGGCATCCTGGCGTCGGAATTCGCCTGGGCCAAGAGTGCGCTGCGGTTCGTCCGCAAGAGATACGACGCATTCATGGCGTGGTTCTCGAAGCAATCGATGTTCGTCAAGGGTCTCGGAGTTCTGTTCACCACGGTCGTCGTGCTGGCCACGCTGTGGCTGCTCGGCACGTTCGCGTTGGTCGGGGGCTGGATCGGACTCGAGTGGACGTGGCTCGAGAGCCCGATCTGACGTCACCCGTCGCGCTGAGGCCAATCGAGTGGACCGTTGCCGATAGGCTGTCGGAGGCCTTCCTGGCCAGAAGAATCGATCGAGGAGTACATCGCTGTGAGCATGCCCGTTGTCGCCGCCGTTTCGCCCGCCCGCATCATGGTGCCGGCCGGAACGACGGCAGGTACGGCGCTCCGCGAGACCGGCCTGCCCAACAAGGGACCCGACGCAGTGGTCGTGGTACGCGATCCCGACGGCAAGCTCCGTGACCTGTCGTGGGCACCGGAAAGCGACACCGAGGTCGAGCCCGTTCCGGCGAACACCGAGGACGGACGAAGCGTCATCAGGCACTCGGCCGCGCACGTGTTGGCGCAGGCCGTTCAAGAGCTCTTTCCCGACGCCAAGTTGGGCATCGGACCGTTCATCAAGGACGGCTTCTACTACGACTTCGACGTGAAGCAGCCGTTCACTCCCGAGGATCTGACGGCACTCGAGAAGAAGATGAAGCAGATCGTCAAAGCCGGACAGCGTTTTTCGCGTCGGGTCTACGAGTCGGTGGAGCAGGCCCGCGAGGAGTTGGCCGGCGAGCCGTACAAGCTCGAGCTGATCGACGACAAGTCCGGTATCGACGATCCCGAGGTCATGGAGGTCGGTGGGGGAGAGCTGACCGCCTACGACAACCTCAATCCCCGGACCGGCGAGCGCATCTGGGGCGATCTGTGCCGCGGACCGCACATCCCCACCACCAAGTACGTGCCCGCGTTCAAGCTCACCCGTAGTTCGGCTGCGTACTGGCGCGGCAATCAGGACAACGCCGGACTGCAGCGCATCTACGGAACTGCGTGGGAATCCACCGAAGCACTCGACGCGCATCTCGAACTGCTGGCCGAGGCGGAGCGTCGCGATCACCGCAAGCTCGGCTCCGAGCTGGACCTGTTCAGCTTTCCCGACGAACTGGGCTCCGGTCTGCCGGTGTTCCATCCCAAGGGTGGCATCATCCGGAACGAGCTGGAGAACTACTCGCGGCAGCGGCACATCGAAGAGGGCTACGAGTTCGTCAACACCCCGCACATCACCAAGGGCCATCTCTACGAGGTCTCCGGTCACCTCGACTGGTACCGGGACGGCATGTTCCCGGCGATGCACCTGGACGCCGAGCTCGACGAGAACGGTGACGTGCGCAAGCCCGGCCAGGACTACTACCTCAAGCCGATGAACTGCCCGATGCACAACCTGATCTTCCGTTCCCGCGGCCGCTCGTACCGAGAACTGCCGTTGCGTTTGTTCGAGTTCGGCTCGGTCTACCGCTACGAGAAGTCCGGCGTCATCCACGGTCTCACCCGCGTGCGCGGCATGACCCAGGACGACGCGCACATCTTCTGCACCCGCGAGCAGATGCGGGGCGAGCTCACCAGCACCCTCGAATTCGTTCTCGGGCTGCTCAAGGACTACGGCCTCGACGATTTCTATCTCGAACTCTCCACTCGCAACCCGGAGAAGTCGGTCGGCAGCGACGAAGTCTGGGAAGAGGCAACCAACACCCTCGCCGAGGTGGCGGCGGCGTCGGGCCTGAACCTGGTGCCCGATCCGGGTGGTGCCGCGTTCTACGGACCGAACATCTCGGTGCAGGCCAAGGATGCGCTGGGGCGTACCTGGCAGATGTCGACCATTCAGCTCGACTTCAACCTCCCCGAGCGCTTCGAGCTCGAATACACCGGCTCGGGCGGAACCAAGGAACGCCCGGTGATGATCCACCGGGCTCTGTTCGGTTCCATCGAGCGCTTCTTCGGGGTGCTCACCGAGCATTACGCGGGCGCGTTCCCGGCCTGGCTCGCACCGGTTCAGGTCGTCGGCATCCCGGTTGCCGAGGTCTACCAGGATCACTTGTTCGCGGTGGTGAACGAACTGAAGAAGCGTGGAGTGCGCGCCGAGGTCGATGCCAGCGACGATCGGATGCAGAAGAAGATCTTCAACCAGACGGCGCAGAAGGTCCCCTTCATGCTTCTCGCCGGCGAACGCGACGTCGAAGCCGGAGCCGTGAGCTTCCGATTCCGGGACGGCACCCAGGTCAACGGCGTCCCGGTGGCGCAGGCGATCACGATCGTGACCGACTGGATCTCTCAGCGCAACAACGCATCACCGACCGCCGAGCTCGTGCAGACCGACCCCGCAGGAGTGAGCTGATCATGTCGGAACAGGACGAGTCGATCGTCGTCACCGGGGCCGGTGAGCCCGATCGGCTGCAGCGACTGTGGACACCGCACCGGATGTCCTACATCGCCGAGGCTCCGCAGGGCTCGGCGAAGTCGAACGAGCCGTTCTCCGACATTCCCAAGATGAGCGACGAGGACGGACTCGTCGTCGCACGAGGCGAATCGGTGTACGCGGTACTCAACCTGTACCCCTACAACCCCGGCCACGCGATGATCGTGCCGTACCGCCGCGTCGCGGCACTGGAAGACCTCACACCTGCGGAGAGCGCCGAGTTGATGGCATTCACGCAGCAGATGATTCGCGTCATCAAGCGAGTGTCACGTCCGCACGGCTTCAATGTCGGACTCAATCTCGGTGCTGCCGCAGGCGGATCGCTGGCCGAGCACCTGCATCAGCACATCGTGCCCCGGTGGGGCGGCGACGCGAACTTCATCACCGTGATCAGCGGTGCGAAGGTGATGCCGCAGTTGCTCCGTGACACTCGGGCCCTGCTCGCGTCGGCCTGGAACGAATGAACCACAGGCGAGAGGAGCACGCGCCGTGCTGAGCATTTTCGGCCGTGCGCCGGTGTCGAAGGTGACCGCGCCGCTCGGGCGTGCCCTCAACAGCACCGGGCTGACCCCCAACTCCGTGACGATCATCGGCACCGTCGTCACCGTCACGGCCGCGGTCACGATGTACCCCGCCGGCTACCTGTGGTGGGGTTCGGTCGTCATCACCCTGTTCGTGTTGTTCGACATGCTCGACGGGGCCATGGCGCGGGCTCGGGGCGGTGGCACCAAGTACGGTGCCGTCCTCGACGCGACGTGCGATCGAGTGGCCGACGGTGCGATCTTCGGCGGCTTGGCCTGGTGGGCGGTGTACTCCGAGCAGGACAAACTACTGCTCGTTGCCACCCTGATCTGTCTGGTCACCTCCCAGGTGATCTCGTACGCCAAGGCACGCGCCGAGGCCAGCGGACTCTCGGCCGACGGGGGGTGGATCGAACGTCCCGATCGCCTGGTCATCGTGCTCGTCGGTGCCGGATTCACCGGCGTCGGACGGCATTTCGACATTCCGTGGTTGGACAGCGTGATCTACCCGGCGATGTGGATTCTCGCCGTGCTCAGTGTCGTGACCGTGTTCCAGCGCGTTCTCGCGGTCCGCGGATCCGAGGGTGCTCGCGACATCATCGTGCCTCCGGTGGCACCGGCATCCGGCGACGGCGACGTGGCCGCGTCGTGAATCTCTCCGACAGGGCGAGCGACGCGGGCTATGCGGCCGGTTGGCGACTCGTCCGTTCTCTACCCGAGCCGGTGGCGCGACGCCTGTTCGATCGCGGTGCCGACTTCGCAGCGACGCGAGGCGGTGGCCCGGACCAGTTGCGTCGCAATCTCGCTCGAGTCCTGGGGACCACTCCCGCCGAGGTGCCCGACGAGCTGATCCGCGACAGCGTTCGCTCCTACGCCCGTTACTGGCGCGAGGCGTTTCGGTTGCCGTCGATGGATCTTGCTGCACAGGCCGCCGTCATCGATCGGTGCGTGAACGGCAAGGAACATCTCGAGGGTGCACTCGCCGCCGGTAAGGGAGTGGTGCTGGCATTGCCGCACAGCGGCAATTGGGACATGGCCGGAATGTGGCTGGTGCGCACGCACGGTGGACTCTCGACCGTCGCCGAACGGCTGAAGCCGGAATCTCTGTACCAGCGATTCGTCGCCTATCGGGAGAGCCTGGGCTTCGAGATCTTTCCGCTCAGCGGTGGCGAGCAACCGCCGCTTCTCGCATTGTCCGAGAGACTGCGCCAGAACAAGGTGGTCTGCCTGCTCGGCGAGCGCGACCTCGCCAAGCACGGGGTACCGGTCACCTTCTTCGGTGAACCGACCAGGATGCCCGCCGGTGCCGCGAAACTCGCGATCGACACCGGAGCGACGCTGTTGCCGGTACACGGCTATTTCGACGGCGACGGCTGGGGCTTCGACATTTCGCCTGCAGTGGACGTCTCGGCCGGAGTCGGTCCTGCCACCCAGACGTTGGCCGATCACTTCGCTGCCGGCATCCGAGCGCATCCGGCGGACTGGCACATGCTGCAACCGTTGTGGATGAGCGACTGGTCGGCCGAGCGACGTGCCCGAATCGAGGGCGCGTGAAGATCGGCATGGTGTGCCCGTACTCGTTCGACGTTCCCGGTGGAGTGCAGGCGCACGTTCAGCAGCTGGCCGAGGTGTTCATCGAACGCGGACATCGCGTCAGTGTCCTGGCTCCGGCGTCGGACGACGTCGAGTTGCCGGATTTCGTGGTGTCGGCGGGCGAGGCGCTCGCCATTCCCTACAACGGATCCGTCGCGCGGCTTCGATTCGGGCCGATCACGTATTCCCGAATCCGTAAGTGGATCTCCGACAACGATTTCGACGTGCTGCACATCCACGAACCGAACGCGCCCAGCCTGTCGATGTTGGCGCTCAAGGCCGCGGACGGACCGATCGTGGCAACCTTCCACACCTCGACGACGAAGTCCTTGGTGCTCAGCACCTTTCAGGGTGTGCTGCGGCCGTATCACGAGAAGATCAGCGGACGTATAGCTGTCTCGGAACTCGCCCGACGCTGGCAGGTCGAGGCCCTCGGCTCCGAC
>NZ_LVCU01000277.1:0-4992 GCF_001647185.1 Rhodococcus sp. EPR-147 | reverse complement strand
GCTCTTCCTCGGCCGCTTCGACGAACCACGCAAGGGAATGGCGGTCCTGCTCGGGGCACTGCCCACCCTCGTCGAATCCCATCCCGAGATCGAGATCCTCATCGTCGGCCGCGGCGACGAGGACAAGCTCCGCAAGGACGCAGGCGCACTCGCCTCGCACCTGACGTTCCTGGGGCAGGTGGACGATGCGACCAAGGCATCGGCGATGCGCAGCGCCGACGTCTACTGCGCACCCAACCTCGGCGGTGAGAGCTTCGGCATCGTCCTCGTCGAGGCCATGGCCGCCGGAACTCCGGTGGTGGCAAGCGAACTCGACGCATTCCGGCGGGTGCTCAAGGACGGCACCTGCGGACTGCTGGTTCCGATCGACGATTCCGATGCCGTCGCCGCCGCAGTGACCGCGATCCTCTCCGACGACACCGTTCGTGCTCGCCTCGTCGATGCCGCCTCGGTCGCCGTGGCCGCCTACGACTGGCCCGTCGTCGCCGAGCAGATCCTGCGGGTCTACGAAACCGTCACCCTCGGGGGCCAGAAAGTGCGGGCGGCGAACTGATGACCCTCTCGGCGCTCACGATCCTGGTACTCGGTCTGGTCGCGGTACTGATTCTCGTCGTCGGCCTGTGGGCGTACGGCACGGCGAACCGACTGGACCGCTTGCACGTGCGTACCGACCTTGCCTGGCAGGCACTCGATGCAGCACTGGCCCGCCGTGCCGTCGTCGCGCGAGCGGTGTCCGCTGCCACCCGCGACACGGCCTCGGCGAGCAGAGAACTCGCCGCACTGGCCGATCGGGCCGAACGCGCCGACCGGTCGCAGCGGGAAGAGGCCGAGAACGCGGTGTCCATGGCTCTTGCCGTCGTCGAGCCGAACGCCCTGCCCCCGCAACTGGTCGCCGAACTGGCCGACGCCGAGGCTCGCGTGCTGATCGCACGGCGCTTCCACAACGACGCCGTCCGGGACACTCTGGCGCTGCGGGTCAGACGCCCGGTCCGGTGGTTGCATCTGGGTGGTACCGCGGCCCTGCCGTCGTATTTCGAGATCGCCGAGCGGTCTGCTGCCGCGACGTTCGGCAGCGAGAACAGAGCCACTCCGCGAACATCCGCTCGGGTGGTGCTGCTCGACGAACGGGGCCGCGTTCTGCTGTTGCGCGGACACGATCCGACGGTGCCCGACACCTTCTTCTGGTTCACCATCGGTGGGGCAGTGGAGAAGGGCGAGTCGCTCCGCGAAGCAGCGGTGCGCGAGGTGCACGAGGAAACCGGCCTGACCGTCGCGGCGGCAGATCTGCGCGGTCCACTGTGGCGACGGGTTGCCACGTTCCCGTTCAACGGAACCCTGATCCGTTCCGAGGAACTGTTCTTCGCGATCCGTACGCAGGAGTTCGAGCCCCACAGCGCCGGGTTCACCGATTTCGAGCGCCGCACCGTGACCGGCCATCAGTGGTGCACCGAGGCCGACATCCGTGCGCTCAGCGCAGTCGGCGAGAACGTCTATCCCCAGGACCTCGCGGAACTGCTGGACGAGGTGAACGTGGCTCTCGCGCGACGCGGCGACCCGGACGTGCGCGCTATCCGGTAGCAATCTGGACCCTTTTCGAGCAGTCCAGCAATCATGAAGTGGTTATGGGAAACCGTCGCCAGGAGGCCTACAGTTCTGGGCGCGACTTCGCGCCGCGCGTGATCGATTGCGCGACTGGACGTGGTCGCACATATCAGTCCGGAGCGCCACGAACGGTGCCCAGAACACAGGAGTCGGCTTGAGTACCCCACACGCATCCACTACACCCGCTGGATCTGCCGAAGGCGGTTCGGGCGAGAACGGAATCGGCACCGCGCGCGTCAAGCGGGGGATGGCCGAGATGCTCAAGGGCGGCGTCATCATGGACGTGGTCACCGCCGATCAGGCCAAGATCGCCGAAGACGCCGGAGCAGTTGCCGTCATGGCCCTCGAGCGCGTCCCCGCCGACATTCGCGCTCAGGGTGGGGTGTCGCGCATGAGCGACCCCGACATGATCGACAGCATCATCTCCTCGGTCAGCATCCCGGTGATGGCGAAAGCCCGCATCGGCCACTTCGTCGAAGCGCAGATTCTGCAGAGCCTCGGCGTCGACTACATCGACGAGTCCGAGGTGCTCACCCCGGCCGATTACGCCAACCACATCGACAAGTGGAACTTCACCGTTCCCTTCGTCTGTGGTGCCACCAACCTGGGTGAGGCGATGCGTCGAATCACCGAGGGGGCGGCCATGATTCGCTCCAAGGGCGAGGCCGGAACCGGCGACGTCTCGAACGCGACGACGCACATGCGCAAGATCCGCGACGAGATCCGTCGCCTCACCTCGCTCCCCGAGGACGAGCTGTACGTGGCGGCGAAGGAACTGCAGGCCCCGTACGACCTCGTCGTCGAGGTCGCCCGGGCCGGCAAACTGCCCGTCACACTGTTCACCGCCGGCGGCATCGCCACTCCCGCGGACGCAGCGATGATGATGCAGCTCGGTGCCGAGGGCGTGTTCGTCGGATCGGGAATCTTCAAGTCCGGCAACCCCAAGGAGCGCGCCGAGGCGATCGTCAAGGCCACCACGTTCTTCGACGACCCCGATGTGCTCGCCAAGGTCTCGCGCGGTCTCGGTGAGGCAATGGTCGGCATCAACGTCGACGACCTCCCCGTCGGACACCGTCTCGCCGAGCGTGGCTGGTGACGGTTCTGCGTCAGTAGCGTTCGAGTGCCGGGCGGTCGGGATGGTCCCATCGGACCAGAAAATCCGGCCGCTCGGCCGAGCCGTCGAGGCTCTCGTAGTACTCGAGCAACGGGGCGCAGGTCCACTGATCGGGGGCGCTCGTTCTGCGGCGTAAAGCGTTCGCGGACAGGCGTAGCTGCACCGACAGATCGACGTTCAATCCCCGTCCGAGCAGCATGGGTCCCGCGATCAGGACGATCTGATTCGCCGCCGCCGAGGTTGTGCGGGCCCGAGCCGAGCGGTCGGTGGCCTCATCCCACAGTCGCGGTAGAAAGTGACCTCCGCCACCGGGTCCCAGCGGGGCGATGACTTCTCGAACCAGGGCGTCGTAGTCGAACCACAGTGTGCGATAGCTCAATTCGTCGTTCCGCGAGTATTCGAATCGAATGGACGCAGGTCGGACGTAGTCGTGCAGGTCGACGACGGCAGCCGGACGGCCCCGAGAGCGGGCGTGTTCGGCTGTGCGCGTGGCGAAGTCGACCGGTCGCGCGGCATCGGCACCGTCGATCACGACGATCGAGCGGGCACCGTCCGGGCACGAATCGACGATCGACTCGACGAGAAGATCGGGAAATATCGGCATCGGTTGACCCACACCGACCATCTTGCCTGGTCCATCCATTGTTAGCCTGAGCCGTTGTCACAGAAAGGTGGACACCAGCCATGGCCAGCATCGAGGACATTCTCGAATTGGAACGGATCGAGAACGACATCTATCGGGGACGGACTTTCCCTTCTCGGTTGCCCCGTACGTTCGGCGGTCAGGTGGCGGGCCAGGCGCTCGTCGCGGCGGTGCGCACAGTGGCTCCCGAGTTTCGTGTGCACTCGCTGCACGGCTACTTTCTGCGTCCGGGCAATCCGAACGAACCGGCCGTCTTCATGGTCGATCGGATCCGCGACGGCCGGTCGTTCTGCACACGCCGCGTCACCGGAATTCAGCACGGCAAGGCGATCTTCACGATGTCTGCCTCGTTCCACGGCGACGACGACGGCATTTCGCACCAGGACGTCATGCCCGAGGTCGTCGGACCGGACAGCCTGCCCGATCCCACCACCCTCGCCGAATACGACCACTCGTACTACAAGGAGTGGTCGGAATGGGACATCCGTCTCATTCCCGAAGACCAGACCGTCAAGCATCCCAGTTTCGCTGCGCAGCAACGTGTGTGGTTCCGCTACCGCGATACGTTGCCCGACGATCAGGTGTTCCACGTCTGCGCACTCGCGTACATGAGCGACATGACGTTGATCGGCTCCGCCAAGGTGCCGCACCCGGACGCCGTCACCCAGACGGCCTCGCTCGATCACGCGCTGTGGTTCCTGCGGCCGTTCCGGGCAGACGAATGGTTGCTCTACGACCAGACGTCACCGTCGGCCGATTTCGGCCGGGCACTGGCTCAGGGGCGAATTTTCGACACGTCCGGACGCATGGTTGCCGCGGTGGTGCAAGAAGGGCTCATGCGTTACGAGCGGGACCCGGACGCGCCTCATGTCGATCCCTTCGGCCGCAAGTGACCGCTCCGACCATCGGTGTTCTCGCGCTGCAGGGCGACGTTCGCGAACACCTGGCTGCGCTCGAGTCGAGCGGTGCGCGCGGAGTCACCGTGCGGCGTCCTGCCGAACTGGCGCAGATCGACGGCTTGATCATCCCCGGCGGGGAATCGACGACCATGAGCAACCTGCTCGGCGTGTTCGAGCTCCTCGACCCGCTGCGCGCGCGGTTGGCGGAGGGACTGCCTGCCTACGGCTCCTGTGCGGGCATGATTCTGCTGGCGTCCGAGATTCTCGACACCAGGCCCGACGCCCGACATCTGGATTGCCTCGACATCACCGTGCGGCGCAACGCTTTCGGTCGTCAGGTCGATTCGTTCGAGACCGATCTCGACGTCACCGGTATCGACGGTGGGCCGGTGCGGGCGGTGTTCATTCGCGCGCCGTGGGTCGAGCGGGTGGGCGAGCGCGTCGAGGTGCTCGCCACCGTGCCGCACGGACCGGCCGCCGGACGCGTGGTTGCCGTTCGCCAGAACTCCGTTCTCGCGACGAGTTTTCATCCCGAGGTCACCGGCGACGATCGAGTGCACGCACTCTTCGTCGACATGGTGCGCAGCCGCTAGAACCTTCGACGGTCGGACGGTGCCGAGCGCGGTACCGGGCGAGTAAAGTCGACAACACTGATTTCGAGCAGGAAGGGGCCCTATCGCATGAGCGGCCACTCAAAATGGGCCACCACCAAGCACAAGAAGGCGGTGATCGAC
>NZ_LVCU01000276.1:0-7541 GCF_001647185.1 Rhodococcus sp. EPR-147 | reverse complement strand
CGCTCTTCGACGCCATTCAGAAGGCGAAGAAGACCTCGGTGCCCATCGACAACATCGAGCGGGCGCGCAAGCGAGGTGCAGGCGAGGAGACCGGCGGGGCCGATTGGCAGACCATCATGTACGAGGGCTACGGACCCAACGGTGTCGCCATCCTCATCGAGTGCCTCACCGACAACCGCAACCGCGCCGCAGGCGAGGTTCGTGTCGCGATGACCCGTAACGGCGGGAACATGGCCGACCCGGGTTCGGTGTCGTACCTGTTCTCGCGCAAGGGTGTGGTGACCCTGGAGAAGAACGGTCAGAGCGAGGACGACGTCCTGATGGCCGTTCTCGAAGCCGGTGCCGAGGAAGTCAACGACAACGGCGACACGTTCGAGGTCGTCAGCGAGCCGACCGACCTGGGCGCCGTGCGCACCGCGTTGCAGGAGGCCGGAATCGACTACGACTCGGCCGAGGCGAGCTTCCAGGCGTCGGTGAACGTCCCGGTCGACGCGGACGGTGCACGCAAGGTGTTCAAGCTCATCGATGCACTCGAAGACAGCGACGACGTCCAGAACGTGTGGTCCAACGTCGACCTCTCCGACGAGGTCATGGCCGAGCTCGACGCCGAGGACTGACGCCCCTCGCATCCGACGACGTGATCGACCGGGTGTCGTATCCCTGATCCGACGGGGGCTCCGCTACGCTATCGAACAACAGTTCGTAAGCGGAAGGTGTGGTGGCGTGCGGGTGATGGGTGTCGACCCCGGTCTCACCAGGTGTGGGCTCAGTCTGATCGAGGGCGGTGTGGGCCGAACGGTGGTTGCGCTCGATGTCGATGTGGTGCGAACGCCCGCGGACATGGACCTCGCGCAGCGTCTGCTGCGGATTTCCGAGGCGGCGGAATACTGGCTCGATACCCACAAGCCCTCGGTGGTGGCGATCGAGCGAGTGTTCGCTCAACACAACGTTCGCACGGCCATGGGCACGGCCCAGGCCGGTGGCGTCATCGCCCTCGCAGCGGCCAGGCGTGGCGTCGACGTCTGCTTTCACACTCCCAGTGAGGTCAAGGCGGCCGTCACGGGCAACGGTTCGGCCGACAAGGCTCAGGTGACCGCCATGGTCATGCGCATTCTCGGACTGCAGACTGCACCGACTCCCGCCGATGCGGCCGACGCTTTGGCCCTCGGTATCTGTCACTGCTGGCGAGCACCCATGATCGCGCGGATGGCGAAGGCCGAAGCCATGGCCGCCGAGCAGAAACGCAAGTACGACGCGCGTCTGGCCGAGGAGCGCAAGGCTCGCGCCGTCGTGGCACGCAGGATCGAGAAAATGGCCAAGAAGGAGGCGGGCGCACGATGATCGCGTCGATCAGGGGTTCGGTGGTTGACATCGCGCTCGATCACGCCGTGCTCGAGGCCGCGGGCGTCGGGTACCGGGTCAATGCCACTCCGGCGACGTTGGCCACGCTGCACCGGGGGAGCGAAGCGACCCTCCTGACGACCATGATCGTGCGCGAGGATTCGCAGACGCTGTACGGGTTCCCCGACAAGGAGTCGCGTGAGCTGTTCGAGTTGCTCCTCACCGTGACCGGCGTCGGCCCGCGAATCGCCATGGCGACTCTTGCCGTACACGAGCCCGATGCGCTGCGAACTGCGTTGGCGGACAGTGATATCGGAGCTCTGACCAGGGTGCCCGGTATCGGGAAGCGCGGCGCGGAGAGAATGGTCGTCGAGTTGCGCGACAAGGTCGACGCGGTGGTCGGGCGCGCCGGAAGCGCAGCCGTGCCGGGGTCCGGTGCCGGCAACTCGATGCGAGACCAGATCGTCGAAGCGCTGATCGGTCTCGGATTCCCCACCAAGCAGGCCGAGGAAGCCACCGATGCGGTGCTCGCCCAGCAGCCCGAGGCCACGACGTCGACCGCGTTGAGGTCGGCGCTGGCGTACCTCGGAAAGTCCAGGTAGGCCCGGGTGACCGAGGACGACCAGTTCGCCGAATCCCAGGTCGGTGCGGACGCGATGTCCGACGATCTGGATGTCGAGACGAGTCTGCGTCCGAAGAATCTCACCGATTTCATCGGTCAACCGCGCGTGCGAGAGCAGCTCCAGCTCGTGTTGTCGGGTGCCAAGATGCGCGGGGGAACCCCCGATCACATCCTGATGTCCGGTCCGCCGGGACTCGGCAAGACCAGCATGGCAATGATCATCGCCGCCGAGCTGGGAACCTCGCTGCGGCTCACGTCGGGTCCGGCGCTCGAGCGGGCAGGCGATCTCGCGGCGATGCTCAGCAATCTGGTCGAGGGGGACGTGCTGTTCATCGACGAGATCCATCGCATCGCCCGCCCGGCCGAGGAGATGCTGTACCTGGCGATGGAGGATTTCCGCGTCGACGTCATCGTCGGCAAGGGGCCGGGAGCGACGTCGATTCCACTCGAGGTGGCACCGTTCACCCTCGTCGGTGCCACCACCAGGTCGGGTGCGCTCACCGGGCCGCTGCGAGATCGCTTCGGATTCGTGGCGCACATGGACTTCTACGAGCCCAGCGAACTCGAGCGCATCCTCATGCGGTCGGCGGGAATTCTGGGCGTACCGATCGACCGGGACGGCTGCGCGGAAATCGCCGGTCGTTCGCGCGGCACCCCCAGAATCGCGAACCGACTGCTTCGGCGAGTTCGTGACTACGCGGACGTGCGCGGCGACGGCACCGTCACCCAGGACACCGCGAAGGCCGCGCTGGTGGTCTACGACGTCGACAAGCTCGGGCTCGACCGACTCGATCGCGCGGTACTCAGCGCGCTCATCCGAAGCTTCGGCGGTGGGCCGGTGGGTGTATCGACACTGGCCGTCGCCGTCGGCGAGGAACCGTCGACGGTCGAGGAAGTGTGCGAGCCGTTTCTGGTGCGTGCCGGAATGATCGCCCGCACCCCCCGCGGGCGCGTGGCGACCGCTGCTGCGTGGCAACACCTCGGTCTGACACCGCCACCGGACCTCGCAGTGGGTGGGATTTCGGTCCGATCCTCGGAGGTCCAGCAGGGATTATTCGAATGAATCGGGCACAACAGGACACGAACGGACCGGACCGGTTCCAGGTAATGGCACACTGGGTAGCTGCGAGGCCCGCACCGGCGGCGTTCTCGCACGAGACAATGACGTATATCGAACCCGACTTCGAGGACTGACCTTCCGATGGATTTGCTGTTTCCGCTGCTGATCGTGGCCCTTCTGGTACCGCTGTTTCTCAATGCGCGTCGACAGAAGAAGGTGTTGGCCAAGACCACGGAAATGCAGGACTCGCTGAAGATCGGCGACGAGGTCGTCACCACCGCCGGTCTGTACGCCCGCGTCGTCCTGGTCGAGGACGACACGATCGACCTCGAGATCGCCGACGGCGTCATCACCACGTGGTCGCGCGCAGTCGTGCGTGAGGTGCTGCCCGACGATTCCGAGTTCGAGTTCGACGACACCGACATCGACGCCACCACCGAGGCGGACATCGCGGCCCTCGGCTCGAACAACACCGCGGGACCGTCGCTGAGCAAGACAGACGCGGCCCGGCCGGACGAGACCGTCGAGCAGACGGCGAAGAGGCTCGAAAAAGAGTGAGCTCGATGTGATCGACAACCGCTGTCGGAGACAGTATCCGGCAGCGGTTTTCTCTGCGGTGACCGATGTGGTGCACAATCGCACCGCTCACCGCTGACACAGCGGGCCGCCAGGCCCTGCAGGAACCGACATTTTCCATCGCCTCAGAGGAGAAACACACACCGTGGCACCTTCCAGCGGACCGGTGCAACCCGCCCGCTATCTCGCCGTTTTCGCGGTGCTGATGGCAGCGGTGTACGCCATGGTCTTCTTCACCGGAGACAAAGACCCCTCGCCGAAGTTGGGAATCGACCTGCAGGGCGGCACGCGCGTGACACTCACCGCGCGGACCCCCGACGGCAACGCACCGACGCAGGACAGCTTGCAGCAGGCGCAGCAGATCATCGAGACCCGCGTCAACGGTCTCGGTGTCTCCGGCTCCGAGGTGGTCATCGACGGCGACAACCTCGTCATCACGGTGCCCGGCGACGACAGCTCTCAGGCGCGCACCCTCGGGCAGACCGCGCGACTGTTCATCCGTCCCGTGATCGGATCCGTTGCTCCGTCGACGGGCGAGGGTGCAGCCACGCAGCAGACCCCGGTCGACCCGGCCGCGCCGGTCGATCCTGCGGCACCGGCAGACCCTGCTGCTTCCGCGGATCCGGCTGCACCCGCAGATCCGGCCACTCCGCAGCAACGTGTGTTCCCGGCGCAGGATCCGTCTGCAGTCGATCCGACTCCCGCTCCCGCCACTGATGCACCTGCCACGGATGCACCGGCCACCGACGCACCGGCCGAGGACCCCGCCACCGACGCTTCTCTGTCCGACGCCGATCGTGCCGCCCAGGAGATCGCCGACGCGAAGGCACTGCGGCAGAGCGAAGACCAGCAGGTCCAACAACTCGCGATGCAGTCCCTCGACTGCAACGCCGCCGACCCGCTCGCAGGCAACGACGATCCCGCTCTTCCCCTCGTCGCATGCTCGACCGATGGAACGGCCGTCTACCTACTCGGTCCGACGATCATCGACGGTCAGCAGATAGCCGACGCGACCTCCGGCTTCGACAGTCAGCAGGCACAGTTCCAGGTGAGCCTGACGTTCGATACGGAGGGCTCGAACACCTGGGCTCAGTTCACCGCGGCCAACCTGCAGAAGCAGGCTGCGTTCGTATTGGACTCCAAGGTGATCAGTGCACCGGTCATTCAGGGAGCCACCCCAGCCGGCAGCGCCACCTCGATCACCGGCAACTTCAATGCTCAGACCTCCTCGGAGCTGGCCAACACCCTCAAGTACGGCTCACTGCCGCTGTCCTTCGTGTCCTCCGAGGCCGAAACTGTCTCGGCCACACTGGGATTGGCCTCGCTGGAAGCCGGACTGCTCGCAGGTGCCATCGGACTGGCGCTGGTGTTGGTCTACTGCCTGCTCTACTACCGTGCCCTCGGGCTGCTCACGGCGCTGTCGTTGGCGCTGGCCGGTCTCGTCGTCTACGGAATCATCGTTCTGTTGGGCAGATGGATCAGCTTCACGCTGGACCTGGCAGGAATCGCAGGCCTGATCATCGGTATCGGTATGACCGCGGACTCGTTCGTGGTGTTCTTCGAGCGCATCAAGGACGAGATCCGGGAGGGCCGCAGCTTCCGCTCGGCGGTTCCTCGTGGTTGGGCACGCGCACGCAAGACGATCCTGTCCGGCAACGCGGTCAGCTTCATCGCTGCCGCGGTGCTGTACGTGTTGGCCGTCGGTCAGGTTCGCGGCTTCGCATTCACCCTCGGACTGACGACGATCCTGGACATCATCGTCGTGGTGCTGGTGACATGGCCGCTGGTGTACCTGGCGTCGAAATCCACGTTCTGGTCCAAGCCGTCGGTCAACGGACTCGGTGCCGTCCAGCAGATCGCGCTCGAACGCAAGCGCGCGGCCAACAAGGCACTCGCCGTCAAGACCGGCACTGCGCCGTCGAAGGAGGCATGACATGTCGGACACGACCACGTCGACCCCATCGCCCCTCGACGATTCGGGCGTCGATCAATCCACCCAGCCGAAGCACAGCTGGTTTTCCAGGTTGTACACCGGCACCGGTGCCTTCGACATCGTCGGTCGTCGCCGGTTCTACTACATCCTCACCGGCGTCATCGTGCTGGTGTGCCTGCTGAGCTTCCTCGTCCGCGGCTTCACCCTCGGTATCGATTTCGAGGGCGGAACCCGGATCGCGCTGCCCGCCGCCGACAACATCTCCACCGAGCAGGTCGAAACCGTCTACGACGACTCGCTCGGCATGCCGCCGGTGTCGGTACAGACCGTCGGTTCGGGTGCCGCAGCGACGGTGCAGATTCGCTCCGAAGCTCTCGACCCCGCCGAAGTGGACACCCTTCGCCAGGCGTTGTTCGAGGCCTTCCAGCCGCAGGACAACTCGGGTACCGCGACCCCGAATGCCATCAGCGTGTCCGACGTCAGTGAGACCTGGGGCAGTCAGATCACCCAGAAGGCCCTGATCGCACTCGTGGTCTTCCTGGTCATAGTCAGTATCTACATCGCGGTCCGATACGAGCGAGACATGGCGTTGGCGGCTCTGGCTGCCCTGGCCTTCGACCTTCTGGTGACCGCAGGTGTGTACTCGCTCGTCGGATTCGAGGTGACGCCTGCGACGGTCATCGGTCTGCTGACGATCCTCGGCTTCTCCCTGTACGACTCCGTGGTGGTGTTCGACAAGGTCGAGGAGAACACCCGGGGCATCCTCAACCTGCATCGCAAGACCTACGCCGAACAGGCGAACCTGGCCGTCAACCAGACCCTGATGCGCTCGATCAACACCACCGTGATCGGTGTTCTCCCGGTGATCGCACTGATGATCATCGCGGTGTGGCTACTCGGAGTGGGCACGCTCAAGGATCTGGCGCTGGTACAGCTGGTCGGCATGATCGTCGGTGCCTACTCGTCGATCTTCTTCGCCACTCCGCTGCTGGTGACGCTCAAGGAGAAGTGGGGCCCCGTCGCAGTCCACACCCGCAAGGTCCACTCCAAGCGCGCCGAGGCGGCAGCTCGCGCGGCCGGTCTCGCTCCGGAGCCGGTGGCGGTCGGCGTGGCCACTCCGAAGTCGTCTGCTCCCCAGCCGGGCAACCGCCCCACCGGGAAACGAAACAAGAAGCGTCGGTAGACCACCTTCGACAGGGACGGAGAGTGCACGTGAAACGACGGTGGAGCGCGGCACTGGTGGCAGCGAGTGTCGGCGCGGTGTCCATCACGGCGTGTTCGTCGCCCGAGGACAAGGTGCCCTCGATCGGCTACTCGTTCGAAAACGTGGTGAACACGTACAACGCCAGAACCGTCGACGGCGCGGCGTCGGGAGCCCGGCAGGCGTTCACCCGGGTGCAGGTGGGCTTCAGCTACCTCGGGCCCGAGGGAGACGCGTTGTCGGACAACGACATCGGAACAGTGTCGGTGGTACCCGGTGACACCCTGACCGTGCAGTACTCCATCGCCCCGGCCGCGACGTACTCGGACGGTGCGCCGATGGCCTGCGACGACCTGGTGTTGGCCTGGGCGGCGAACAGCGGAAGGTTCGCCACCGACCGCCCCATGTTCGACGCGGCGTCGACGGCCGGGTACTCCGACATCGAGCGCATCGAGTGCGTTCCGGGGGCCAAGGAAGCCACCGTCGTCTTCGCATCCGGCCGCAGCTACCAGAACTGGCGAGCGCTGTTCGGTGCCACCGATCTGCTACCGGCGCATGTCGCGGCCCGGGTCGCAGGCGTGCCGAACGTCGTCGATCCCATCCTGGCCGAGGACGACGACGTGGTGCGCCGCATCGCCGACTTCTGGAACACCGGATGGACCCTGACGCCGGGTTCGATCGACACCTCGCTGTTGCCGTCGGCCGGCCCGTACCGGGTCGAGTCCTACACCGCCGAGGACGGTCTGGTGCTCGTGGCGAACGACGCCTGGTGGGGAAACCCGCCTCAGACCGAACAGGTGGTCGTCTG
>NZ_LVCU01000275.1:0-10183 GCF_001647185.1 Rhodococcus sp. EPR-147 | reverse complement strand
CCACCGAGGGTTTCACCACCACCGAGGAACCGTCGCGAGGCGTCGAGCAGTTGACGTTCTCGACCCAGGGGGTGCTGGGCCAGGCGAGTGCACGTCGAGCAGTGGCCGCATGCATCCCGAGATCGGACCTGTTCGACACACTGGGCCACCCCGGTTCCGAGGCGGCAGATGCGGGTCTCGGCTCCGGTGTCGTCGACTCGCGTCTCGTTCAGCCCGACACGCTGGTGTACCCGTCGGTCGCGTCGGTGGTGGGTGATCGCTACCAGCGCTCGGACCTGGACCAGGCCGGCCGAGAGCTCGAGGCCGCAGGCGAGAATGCAATGACCGTTCGTGTCGGCTACCGGGGACCGGACGCGCGGCGCGCCCAGGTGGTGAGCCGCATGGCCGCCGATTGTGCCGCCGCGGGCATCACCGTCGAGGATGCGAGCTCGCCGGACTTCACTCCGTCCGCCCTGCGGGCCGGGGCGGTCGATGCCGTCCTGGGTAGCAGCGGATCGCTTCCTGGACCGTCGGGTTCGGCTGCCGCGGTGACCGCACGGTATTCGCTGCGCACTGGAATCGGTCTGAACGTCGGCGGATACAGCAACGGCAGGATCGATTCCATCGTCGATCAATTGGCGGTGACCGACGATCCCGAGGGCATTCTGGCGCTGGCCACCGAGGGCGAGAACATCCTGTGGAACGACATGCCGTCGCTTCCCCTGTACAACGAGCCGCGTACGACCGTCGTCAGTGACGGCATGCAGGACGTGGTGCCCAACCCGACTGCCGCTGGTGCCGGATGGAACATGGATCGGTGGGTGCTTCTTCGATGAACGATGCAGACGGTGCAGTGGGTGCGGCCGCTGCCGTGGCCAGGCTGACGCGGTGGGTGGACGATTTTCCCGTCCCCGGTGTGCGCTTCGGCGATCTGACACCGGTGTTCGCGGACGGGCCGGCGTTACGCAGCGTCGTATCGGAGTTGGCGCAGGGATTCGAGGACGTCGACCTGGTGGCGGGTATCGACGCACGGGGATTTCTGTTGGGGGCCGGAGTTGCCCTCGAACTCGGGTGCGGTGTGCTGGCGGTGCGCAAGGCGGGAAAGTTGCCGCCTCCGGTGCATTCACGGTCGTACGATCTCGAGTACGGAACCGCCGAATTGCAGATCCCGACTGCGATCGACGTGACCGGGAAGCGAGTGCTGGTGGTCGACGACGTACTGGCGACCGGCGGTACCGTCGATGCGACGGCTCGGTTGTTGGCCGAGCAGGGAGCAGTGATCGCCGGAGCCGCTGTGGTTCTCGAGATCGCTGTTCTGGGTGGGCGCGACAAGTGCAGTGGTTACCCGCTCGGCTGCCTGGTTCGAGTATGAGGACTAAAGTCGCTTTCACGAAGCGTTGACCGAACAATTCCGGCGACAACGCGGAACGTGTGGCAGGAGGTGATGAGAGTGACCCGTTACATCGATCAGCCCTTGCCCGATGGGCCTGCCGTCCCCGAACGGCCCGTTGCCGATCAGACCGGGGTCACCGAACGGACCGGTGTCGACGTCGTCACGACAGACGAGGCCGCGTCCGGTGATTCCCGCCCGGCCGTCGACACTCCGGTACCCCACGGCCCGGTGGCGAACGATGCGCAGGCTCCGTCGGGAACCCGTAATTCGGCACCCGTCCCCACCTCGGCATCGCGTCGGGTGCGGGCGCGTCTGGCGCGCCGCATCACCGCCGGACGCAGCGCGGCGGTCAAGCCGGTGCTCGAGCCACTGGTCAGCCTGCACCGCGAGCTCTATCCCAAGGCCGACCTGACATTGCTGCAGCGGGCCTACGACGTGGCCGACGAGCTGCACGCCTCGCAGATGCGCAAGTCCGGCGATCCCTACATCACGCATCCGCTCGCTGTGGCGAACATTCTGGCCGAACTCGGAATGGACACGACCACCCTGGTTGCGGCGCTGCTGCACGACACCGTCGAGGACACCGGGTATTCGCTGGCCAAGTTGACCGAGGAATTCGGCGACGAGGTGTCTCATCTCGTGGACGGAGTGACAAAGCTCGACAAGGTCGTGCTCGGAACTGCGGCCGAGGGCGAGACCATCCGCAAGATGATCATCGCGATGGCGCGAGATCCACGGGTGTTGGTCATCAAGGTCGCCGACCGGTTACACAACATGCGCACCATGCGGTTCCTGCCCCCGGAGAAGCAGGCGCGCAAGGCCAAGGAGACGCTGGAAGTCATTGCGCCGCTTGCCCATCGGCTCGGAATGGCCACGGTCAAGTGGGAGCTCGAAGACCTGGCGTTCGCCATACTCCACCCCAAGAAGTACGACGAGATCGTGCGTCTGGTGGCCGATCGTGCGCCGTCCCGCGACACCTACCTCGAGAAGGTTCGGGCCGAGATCAACGCGACACTCGCCGCGTCGCGCATCAGTGCCGTCGTCGAGGGTCGCCCGAAGCACTACTGGTCGATCTACCAGAAGATGATCGTCAAGGGCCGCGACTTCGACGACATCCACGACCTCGTGGGCGTCCGCATCCTGTGCGACGAGATCCGCGACTGCTACGCCGCTGTCGGCGTGGTGCATTCGCTGTGGCAGCCGATGGCGGGCCGTTTCAAGGACTACATCGCGCAGCCGCGCTACGGGGTGTACCAGTCGCTGCACACCACGGTGATCGGACCCGAGGGCAAGCCCCTCGAGGTGCAGATCCGGACGCGGGACATGCACCGTACAGCCGAGTTCGGAATTGCGGCGCACTGGCGCTACAAGGAGACCAAGGGCAAGCATTCACAGGACAATGCCGAGGTCGACGACATGGCGTGGATGCGTCAGCTGCTCGACTGGCAGCGAGAAGCCGCCGATCCGGGAGAGTTCCTCGAGTCGCTGCGTTACGACCTCGCGGTCAAGGAGATCTTCGTCTTCACGCCCAAGGGCGACGTGGTCACCCTGCCCGCCGGATCGTGTCCGGTCGACTTCGCGTACGCGGTGCACACCGAGGTGGGGCATCGCTGTATCGGTGCGCGGGTCAACGGTCGACTCGTGGCACTGGAACGGACTCTCGACAACGGTGAAGTGGTCGAGGTGTTCACCTCGAAAGCCGCCACTGCCGGTCCGAGCCGGGACTGGCAGGGTTTCGTCGCCTCACCGCGTGCCAAGACCAAGATTCGCCAGTGGTTCGCCAAGGAGCGCCGCGAGGAAGCTCTCGAGGCGGGCAAGGACGGCATCGCCAAGGAGGTCCGTCGAGGCGGGCTACCCTTGCAGCGCTTGATGAATGCCGAGTCGATGTCGGCAATCGCGCACGAGCTACGGTACGTCGACGTCTCTGCGCTCTACACCGCGGTCGGCGAGAATCATGTGTCCGCTCGGCACGTGGTGCAGCGGCTGGTCGCCCATCTCGGCGGCGTCGGCGATGTCGAGGAAGAGCTCGCCGAGCGGTCGACCCCGTCGACCATCCCGACTCGACCCCGTCAGGTCGGCGACGCGGGCGTACTGGTCACCGGATCCGAGGGCGTCGTCGCGAAACTCGCCAAGTGCTGCACCCCGGTGCCGGGAGACGAGATCCTCGGATTCGTCACCCGTGGTGGATCGGTGAGTGTCCACCGCACCGACTGCACCAACGCACGGTCGCTCGAGGAACAGTCCGAACGGTTCATCGAGGTTCAGTGGGCGCCGTCGGCGTCGTCGGTGTTCCTGGTCGCCATTCAGATCGAGGCACTCGACCGTCATCGACTGCTGTCCGACGTCACCAAGGCGCTCGCCGACGAGAAGGTCAACATTCTTTCGGCGTCCGTCGCGACATCGGGGGACCGGGTGGCGATCAGCAAGTTCACGTTCGAGATGGGCGACCCGAAGCACCTCGGGCACGTGCTGAACGTGGTGCGCAACGTCGAGGGCGTCTACGACGTGTACCGCCTGACGTCTGCTGCCTGAGCGGCAGTCCGAGAACGACGAGAGGGTGAGCAGATGTTCTGCTCACCCTCTCGGCCTTCGAGCGCGAACTCAGGCGGCGGACTCCACGATCACCGGGTTCGCCGGTGCGCCGTCCTCGGAGCCACCGGTGACCCCGCCCGCAGCGATGGCGTCGAGGGTCTGCAGACCGGAGTCCGAGATCGTGCCGAACACCGTGTACTGCGGCGGCAGCACCGAATCGGCGTACACCAGGAAGAACTGGCTGCCGTTGGTATCTGGGCCTGCGTTGGCCATGGCCAACGTTCCTCGGGGATAGACCACCGGATTCTCGGCCTGGGCCGGGTCGTCGGTGTACGCGGTGGTGGGGTACTCGTTGGCGAAGGTGTATCCCGGTCCACCTCGACCGGACCCGGACGGATCACCGCACTGCAATACCTCGAGGCCCGGTGACGTCGTCAGTCGGTGACAGGGCGAGCCGTCGAAATATCCCTGCTGGACGAGGCCGACGACGCTGTTGACGGTGCACGGTGCCTGAGTGCGGTCGAGTGTGATGTCGATCGGACCCTGATTGGTGGACAGCGTCACGTCGACGTTTCCGAACACGTCGATGTTGTCGGTCGCAGGAGCGTCGACCTCCTTGGCGGCCGGCGACTCCGCCGGATACGAGCAGGACACCGTATCGGTCGTCGGCTGCGGCACGGGCGGCAACGCACCGAACCGGGACAGGTCGAGTGCAGGACGCGGCGCGGGTGCTTCGGTCGTCGTGGTCGTCGGCGACGACGGTGTGGTGGTCGGTGCGGCTGCCGGTTCGGTCGAACCGGAACACCCTGCGAGTACCAGCGCGGTGGCCGAGACCGCGATCGTCAGCGCCGAGGCGCGGTTCACAGGTCGCTCAGCATGGACGTGATGTCGACCGGTTCGGCGGGGGCTCCGTCGGATGCGCCGCCCTCCACACCCTTGGCCGCGATGGCGTCGAGTGTGGCGAGTCCGGTCTCGTCGATGGTGCCGAACGCGGTGTAGGCGGGCGGCAGTTCGGAATCGCCGTAGACGAGGAAGAACTGGCTGCCGTTGGTACCCGGGCCTGCGTTGGCCATGGCCAACGTTCCGCGCGGGTAGGAGATCGGGGTCTGTGCGGCGGGGTCGCCTTCGGCATACGTATCGGTGGGGAATTCGTCGGCGAACTGGTACCCCGGCCCGCCGGACCCGGTGCCGGTGGGATCGCCGCACTGCAGCACCTGCAGGCCCGCGCCCGTGGTGAGTCGATGGCAGGTGGTGCCGTCGAAGTAGCCCTGGTTGGCGAGCGATACGAAGCTGTTGACCGTGCACGGAGCCTCGGGATTGTTCAGCGTCAGACCGATGTTGCCCGCAGACGTGGTCATGCTGTAGCTCAGCGGCTCGTCGCTGGTGGGGACGTTGTCGGTGCGCGGGGGAGTGTTCTCCTTGGCCGCCGGTTGCGTCGCAGCGGGATAGGAGCAGTTCACCGTCTCGGGCAGCGGCTCGGTGCGTCCCGCTGCGATGATCGAATCGGCGGGTGCCGACGTCGACGATTCCTGCGCGGTGCTCGCATCGTCGTCACCGCGCGTCACCACGAACACGACCGAGACGACGGCCACGACCGCGACGACGCCGAGAACGGAACCGACGATCGTCAATTGCTTACGACGCCGCGCTCGCTCGGCGCGGCGTACGAGTTGGCGTTCGAGCTTTCGTTTGGCAGCCTCGCGCCGTTGCTCGTTGCTGGGCAATTCGTGTTCCTCCCGCTTGTCGAAAAACGACCTCGCCCGCTCGCTGCACGGACCGATCGTGTGGTAACCGGCCGAGAATCGGCCAACGCGAGTTTGCCACTGTTGCCTGAGAGCATGCTGGGGGGACCCGACGCGAGCGGCCACACTAAGCTTGCTCGGTACTTCGGCCTCAGCCTTTAGGAGCGTTTGTCTTGCTCGTCACCGGATTCCCCGCAGGCATGTTTCAGACCAACTGTTACATCCTGGCCCAGGACGACGCGTCCGAGTGTGTCGTCGTCGATCCCGGTCAGGACGCCGCGGATCCGCTGATCGACTTCCTGACGCAGTCCTCGCTCACCCCCACCGCAGTGTTGCTCACGCACGGTCATCTGGACCACACGTGGTCGGTGGAGCCGATCTGCGAAAAGTACGGCATCCCGGCGTACATCGCACCCGAGGACCGCTACATGCTGGCCGATCCGATCAAGGGAACGGGCCCGACGTTGGCGGCAGTGCTGGGCGACCTCGAGTTCCACGAACCGGCCGAGGTGATCGAGCTCACGGACGGTCACCGGCTCGAGCTCGCCGGAATCGAGTTCACGGTGGTGCACACCCCCGGGCACACCCAGGGATCCGTCGTGTTCCTCGCCCATGCAGACGGGCCCGACGGCTCGGTTCCGTTGGCACTGACCGGGGACACCCTCTTCGCGGGATCGATCGGGCGCAGCGACCTGCCCGGCGGCGATCATGATCAGCTGCTGCGATCGATCGCGAGTCGGCTGCTACCGCTCAGTGACGACACGGTGGTGCTCCCGGGGCACGGCGGACAGAGCTCGATAGGCCAGGAGCGCGAGTCCAATCCGTTCCTCGTTGGACTCACCGACCCCGAGCAAGGGAAGCTGTGAACGTGAGCAAGCCGACCGCCTTTTCTGCGCCCAAGGGCGTCCCCGATTACTTCCCCCCGAACTCGGCCGAGTTCGTCGCAGTACGCGAGGGGCTGCTCGACGCCGCCCGCAACGCCGGCTACGGCCACATCGAACTGCCGATCTTCGAGGACACCGGGCTGTTCGCCCGCGGAGTCGGGGAGTCGACCGATGTGGTGAGCAAGGAGATGTACACCTTCGCCGACCGCGGAGATCGATCGGTGACGCTGCGTCCCGAAGGCACTGCGGGAGTCATGCGCGCGGTGATCGAGCACGGATTGGATCGGGGAGCGCTGCCGGTCAAGCTCGCCTACGCCGGGCCCTTCTTCCGCTACGAACGCCCGCAGGCCGGCCGGTATCGGCAGCTGCAGCAGGTGGGTGTCGAGGCGATCGGCGTCGACGACCCGGCGCTGGACGCCGAGGTCATCGCCGTGGCCGACGCCGGTTTTCGTACCCTCGGGCTCACCGGGTTCCGGCTCGAGATCACCTCGCTCGGCGACGACACCTGCCGCCCGCAGTACCGAGAGCTGTTGCAGCAGTTCCTGTTCGCGCTTCCCCTCGACGAGGACACCCGTCGACGCGCCGAGATCAACCCGCTGCGGGTGCTCGACGACAAGCGCCCTGAGGTGCGCGCGATGACCGCAGACGCACCGCTGATGCTCGATCACCTCTCCGAATCGGCGAAGGAACACTTCGACGAAGTGCTGGCATACCTGGACGTGATGAACGTTCCGTACCTGGTGAATCCGCGGATGGTGCGGGGCCTGGACTACTACACCAAGACGACGTTCGAGTTCGTGCACGACGGGCTCGGCGCACAATCGGGCATCGGCGGCGGCGGACGCTACGACGGGCTGATGGAACAGCTGGGCGGGCAGGCGCTCTCCGGAATCGGGTTCGGCCTCGGCGTCGATCGCACCGTGCTGGCCCTCGCCGCCGAAGGCAAGACCGCGGGCGCAACGTCACGATGCCAGGTCTTCGGCGTTCCGATGGGTGCCGGCGCCAAGCTGGCGATCGTCGACATCGCGGCTCAGCTACGCGAACGAGGAATAGCCGTGGACATGGCCTACGGCAATCGCGGGATCAAGGGTGCCATGAAGGCCGCCGACCGGTCCGGGGCGCGGTTCGCGTTGATGCTCGGCGATCAGGAACTGGCTGCGGAATCGGTTCTGGTGAAAGACCTTTCGAACGGCGAGCAGGACACCGTTCCGATGGCCGACGTGGTCGACGCCCTCGGAGCGCGCCTTGCCCGGTGAGTCCCGGCCCGGTGACTCTCGGTCCAACGCGGGGCCGGTAGCCCTCGACCTGGTCTCGGTGGAGTTCCTGGCACCGCGCCTGCGCAAGATAATGGTCGGGTCGGCCGTGATCGGGATCGTTCTCGCCGTCGTCCTGGCGCTGTTCGCGCCGGTGTGGGTCGCAGTTCTCGTCGGGGTGATCGTCGGCGGTCCCGCAGTGCTGTCGGGTTGGCTCGGTCTGCGCCGACGGGTGTGGCTCGACGGCCCGCAACTGTGCGCGCGAGGGTTGCGCACTCGCCGGCTGAAGATGCCGGAGGTGGTGACGGCCGAACTGACGATTCGGACGGCCGGAATCGATCAGATCTCGCTGCGGCTCTACGACGGGCGTACACACATCGTGGTTCCGCTTGCGCTCTACACCAGGGACGGGGGCCGTGAGCTGCCGATTCTCGCGTTACGCAGCCTCGCCGACTCGCTGTGGACCGCCGAGTTGGTACCAGCCGCAGCGATCGCATCGGTGCTGGTGGATCAGCTACGTGCCGAGGCGCGCGATGCCGGACTCGATCAGCGGCCGCTCTATCGCGCCGTCGAACTGGTTCGCAGCAAAGGGCGAACTCCGCAGGCGACGCTGACCGACCGCGAGGTCGCGCAGTTGCTCGACTGAACCGTGATCAGGTGACCAGGAAGGCGTCGAGCACGACGGCTTCGGCGGAGCGGGATCCGGACGTGACGACGAGTGCGCGGTTGAGATAGGTGAACTTCGGCACTGCGGTCGACACGCGGAGTGTGCCGCGGAAGTAGTACGTGGCGGGATCGACCTCTCGCTCGGGATCGTTCAGAGCTTCGATGACCTCGGCAGGCCCGAACTGAACCCCTCGGTAGTCCAAGGAGAGGTAGCCTCCGGTCGCCAATTCCAGAACGAGGTCGCTGCTGAACTCGGTGCATCCGTCGGACCGCGTCACGCTGACGACGGTCGACCCGGCTGCGAGAGTTCCCTCGATGTCGGGGCCGGGAGCTGCGCCGCCGAGCACGGTGGTGACGACCCGCTCGCCCGCGGGTACCGAACCGATGTCGATTCCAGGTCCGAGTGTGAGGCCGAGACGCAGAATGGGTTCGAGGGTCGGTGTGTTCGGGGCGGTCACGGCGGTGCACTCCTAGGATCGACTGGGGGCCTACGGTATCGCCTTCCCATGACCACACCCGAGCGGGGATCGGCAGTGGCGGGCCGGCCTTGACACGGCATAGAACAAATGTTCGACTGTGTGCATGCGATGGGCGGGTCAGACTCTCGACGCCGCGGACGACGGGGCGCTACCGGGGCTCGAGCGGTCGGGTTTGGTCCGCAGCGTGCAGACGCCGGAGTTCGAGGGCATCACCTTCCACGAGGTGCTGTGCAAGAGCGCCCTGAACGAGGTTCCGAGCGAATCGCAGGTGCCCTTCTCGTGGACCGTCAACCCGATGCGCGGATGCTCGCACGCATGTCGATACTGCTTCGCCCGCCCCACCCACGAGTACCTGGATCTGGACTCCGGCAACGACTTCGACTCGCAGATCGTCGTCAAGACCAACGTCGCGGCCGTTCTGCGCAAGGAGCTTTCGCGGCGATCGTGGAAGCGTGAGCCGGTGGCGCTGGGAACCAACACCGACCCCTACCAACGCGCGGAGGGCCGATATCGGTTGATGCCCGGCATCATTCGGGCGCTGACCGAATCTGGCACTCCGTTCTCGATTCTGACCAAGGGCACACTCTTGCGACGCGATCTACCCCTGTTGACGTTGGCCGCCCAGCAAGTCGACGTGCACGTGAGCATCAGCCTCGCTATTCACGACGCCGACCTGCAGAAGCAGCTCGAGCCCGGAACCCCCGGTCCGCGAGCACGATTGGACCTCGTTCGAGCGGTCCGCGACGCCGGACTGGAGTGCGGAGTTCTGGTGGCACCGGTCATTCCGTTTCTCACCGACGGGGCCAAGCAACTGGACGGCCTCATCGGTGCTCTGGCCGAGGCGGGTGCGACGACCGTGACGGCCCTGCCGATGCATCTGCGTTCGAGCACCAAAGACTGGTACATGAGCTGGCTGGTGAAGGAGCACCCCGCGTTGGTGCGGCGGTACCGTCAACTCTACGGGCACGGGGCCTACGTGACTCCGGAGTACAAGCAGTGGCTACGTGGCCGCATCGATCCGTTGCTCGACAAGTACGGGTTCGCCCCAGAGCAGACCCGCTCGCTGCCCGTGAACGAACCTGCCGAACCCCGAGCGTCGGTGACCTCGGGGCCGGCCCTCACCTTGTTCTGACTACGTCGTTCCGACTACTTCGGGGATCAGGGATTGTTCAGGTCGCGCGCCGAGAACGTGTCGCAGGCCGCCACCTGCCCGGTCTCGTAGCCCGCGGTGAACCATGCCTGTCGCTGTGCAGAC
>NZ_LVCU01000274.1:0-11870 GCF_001647185.1 Rhodococcus sp. EPR-147 | reverse complement strand
GAGCGTCGTCGATGTCGGTGGTGGTCAGCGGCTCGAGGAACGGAACCCCGGTGTCCGGATCGACTGTGTCGGCTGCATAGTGCGCCCAGATTCCCGCGTAGCAATCGGCCTGCAGCTCCACCTTGACGCCACCGGACTCGGGTCCCTGAGGATCGGCCTGCGCGCGGCCGATGTCGCCCAGTTGGTTCTGCAGGTGATGGCCGACCTCGTGCGCCACCACGTACTCCTGCGCCAGGGGGCCGCCGCTCGAGCCGAACTGGTCGACGAGAACCTGGAAGAAGCTGGTGTCGAAGTAGGCGGTGGAATCGGCGGGGCAGTAGAACGGCCCGACGGCGCTGGTGGCGTTGCCGCAGCCGGTATTGGTTGCTCCCGAGAACAGATTCACGCCGGGCTGAACGTAGGCGACGCCGGTCTGAGCTTGCAGCTGCGATTCCCAGACGGTGTCCAGGCTCGACACCGTGAATCCGATACGGCAGTCGATCTTGGTGTTCGCGTCCGCCTCGGTCTCGCAGCCCTCGAGGGTCCCCGAGGTGCCGGAGTCGACCTGCCCCGCCGAGCTGTCACCGCCACTGATCTGATTGAGAATCGAACCGGGATCTCCGCCGAAGAGCAGCGCGATGACGATGATGATCAGGCCGCCTGCACCACCGCCGATGGCGAGTTTGCCACCGCGTCCGCCGCCACCGCTGCCGCCGACGGAGACTCGACCCCGCTCCATCCGCGAACCTTCTCTGAAGGTCATGCCCGAGTTCCTCTCCGCCGAGCTCCCACCCTGTGGCGAGAACACACATCGCTGCTGTCGGCCATAGCTTCGCATGCCGCGTCGCGATCTCGTTTCCTTCTACGGTCATGTGCTCCGTAGGATCGGTGAGCGAAGAACACGATCAGCGGATTTTTCTCGAAAGGACACCCGTGCTGCGCACCCACCTCGCCGGCTCATTACGCCCCGAGCACGTCGACCGAACCGTGACGCTGACGGGATGGGTGGCCCGCCGACGCGATCACGGCGGCGTCATCTTCATCGATCTGCGCGACGCGTCCGGTGTGTCCCAGGTCGTCTTCCGTGAGGGAGCAGCACTCGAGCAGGCCCATCGCCTGCGCGCTGAATACGTCGTGAAGGTCACCGGCAAGGTCGAGGGCCGCCCCGAGGGCAACGCCAACTACGAGATCCCCACCGGTGCGATCGAGGTCGAGGCCTCCGAGATCGAGGTTCTGTCCGAGGCGGCACCGCTGCCGTTCCAGCTCGACGACCAGCCGGGCGAAGAAGCGCGTCTGAAGTACCGCTACCTCGATCTGCGTCGTGAGGGCCCCGGGCATGCCATTCGCCTGCGCTCTCATGTCAACGCCGCCGCCCGCTCGGTGCTCGCGCACCACGAGTTCGTCGAGGTCGAGACTCCGACGCTCACGCGATCCACCCCCGAGGGTGCCCGCGACTTCCTGGTGCCGGCGCGGTTGCAGCCGGGTAGCTTCTACGCTCTGCCGCAGAGTCCGCAGCTGTTCAAGCAGCTGCTCATGGTCGGCGGTATCGAGCGCTACTACCAGATTGCCCGGTGCTACCGAGACGAGGACTTCCGCGCCGACCGTCAGCCGGAGTTCACTCAGCTCGACGTCGAGATGAGCTTCGTCACCCAGGACGACGTCATCCTGTTGGCCGAGGAGATCCTGGCATCGCTGTGGAAGCTCGTCGGGCATCACTTCACGGCTCCGATTCCGCGGATCACCTACGCCGAGGCGATGCGTCGCTACGGTTCGGACAAGCCCGATCTTCGCTTCGAGATCGAACTGGTCGAGTGCACGGACTTCTTCTCCGACACCACCTTCCGAGTGTTCCAGGCCCCGTACGTCGGTGCGGTCGTCATGCCCGGTGGCGCGAGCCAGCCCCGGAAGCAGCTCGACCGATGGCAGGAATTCGCCAAGCAGCGTGGCCACAAGGGCCTCGCGTACGTTCTCGTGGGTGAGGACGGCACGCTGGGTGGTCCGGTTGCCAAGAACCTGACCGACGCCGAGCGCGACGGCCTCGCCGCACACGTCGGCGCGAAGAACGGAGATGCGATCTTCTTCTCCGCCGGCCCTGTCAAGGCATCCCGTGGATTGCTCGGTGCCGTTCGCGGCGAGATCGCTCGGAAGCTCGACCTGATCGACCCGAAGGCGTGGGCGTTCGTGTGGGTCGTCGATGCCCCGCTGTTCGAGCCCACGTCCGACGCCACAGCCAGTGGGGACGTGGCCGTCGGATCCGGTGCGTGGACGGCAGTGCACCATGCGTTCACCTCCCCGAAGCCGGAGTCGATGGATACGTTCGACACCGACCCCGGATCTGCTCTGGCCTACGCCTACGACATCGTTTGCAACGGCAACGAGATCGGCGGCGGCAGTATTCGTATCCACCGCAAGGACATTCAGGAACGGGTGTTCGCGATCATGGGTATCGGCAAGGAAGAGGCACAGGAGAAGTTCGGCTTCCTTCTCGATGCCTTCTCGTACGGCGCACCGCCGCACGGCGGCATCGCGTTCGGCTGGGATCGCATCACCGCGCTGCTCGCCGGAGTCGATTCCATCCGAGAGGTCATCGCGTTCCCCAAGTCCGGCGGTGGCATCGACCCGTTGACCGACGCGCCGGCTCCCATCACGCCGCAGCAGCGTAAGGAATCGGGCGTCGACTTCAAGCCGGAGAAGAAGGAAGAACCAGCCGAGGCCTAGAAGGGTTCGAAAACGAATGTCCCCGTAGCGCAGTGCGTTGCGGGGACATTCGTCTGTTCGGATCAGGTCAGCGTGCGGGGGACAGCGGACCGCCGGTGAGGACGCGGTAGGCGTAGTTGGTCGCGATCACCGAGAACGGGATGGTGAACAGCAGACCGAGGCCACACAGCAGCGCGCCGCCGATGTTGATCGCGGTCAACAGAAGTAGTAGCAGCAGCATCGGGCCGAAGTTCTTGACGGTCAGGTCGACACTCGACTTGATGGATTCGATCGCCGACTGGTTGCGATCGATCAGGAACGTCAAGGCGAAGTTCGCGAGGAAGCCGATCGCGATCAGAAGGACCGTTCCGAGGAACGGGATGAAACCGAGCACCACGCTGACGACGGTCCAGATCAACGCCAGGACGGCGATCTGGCCGACGTTGGTGAGTTGAAAGAACCGCCCGAACGACGGTTTCTCGGGAGCGCCGGTCTCGTCCAGGGCTCCGCGAACGTAGGCGGCGTTGACGAAATACGACACGAACGTGGCGATGGCCGTGACGACGATGGCCACCCCGGATGTCGTGGTCGTGAACGTCGTGTCACCGCTGTCGGCGGCTGCCATCGCCGCGGTGAACGTCGACGCGAAGATCAGGACGACCCCGATAGCACTGACGGCCCACACGATGGCCGTGATGGCGAGCCACGGGCCGACGTTGTCCTTGAACTTGGCAAAGCCGTAACTCAGCGCTGCACCGACATCCAGGCGACCGGGATTGGGACCCAACGGCACCTGTCCGTACCCCTGGTTGCCGTAGTTCGCGTAGTTGCCGGGCGGGGGTGGATACGCACCGGGTGGCGGTGGATAGCTGCCGGGCGCGCCGATCTGAGGCGGGTAGTTTCCTGGCGGGGGTGGGTAGCCACCGGGAGGCGGGTAGCCGCCCTGTGGTGGGTAGTTGCCCTGGGGCGGGTAGTTTCCGGGCGGGGGTGGGTAGCCACCGGGAGGCGGGTAGCCACCGGGAGGCGGGTAGCCGCCCTGAGGTCCCTGCGGTCGGTAGTTCCCCTGCGGCGGGTAGTTCCCGGGCGGGGGCAGATACTGACCGCCGGCAGGCGGCGGGGTGTTTCCCGTGTTCGGCGGGGGAGTGTTCGGCGTTTCGGGGCGGTCGGGATCGGAACCCTGGCCGGGCCGAGGTTCGTCGGTCGGATCGTCGTTCACGTCGTTCTCCTGGTCTGTGGTCGGGACGCGTGGGGTGGTTCGGAGCACCGAGACCCCGAAACACTGTGAACGCAGACGAGCGGGCCTCCGCCTGATGTCGGAGGTCCGCTCGTGCGTGGACGGGTTGTTACGAAATGCTGATGACCTGGGTTCCGCCGGCGATCTCGTCGTGCTTGCCCTGTTTGGTCGGGCTGGAGTTGATGGTCACCGCAACGACGATGTACGCCACGATCACCAGGAAACTGCCGACGAACGGCACGATGTTGAGCAGAAGGAAGGCATTGCGCTTGGCCGCCTCGGCCTGAGTGGGCAGTCCGCCTGCTGGGCCGAGGGTGCGTAGGCCGAGGAGTTGCTTGCCCAGAGTCTGGCCGCGGGAGGACTCGAGCAGCGTGAAGTACGCGAAGCCGAGGAGCGCAGTCGCGAGACCCATCAGGAAAGTTCCGAAGAACCCGCTGGGGAGAATCAAGTACAGGATGATCTGGACGATCGCGAGAATGAGCAAGTCCAGGAAGCGCGCCGCGAAACGTGATCCGAGGCTGCCGGGCTGCGCGCCGCCGGGCAACTGCGAGCCCAGCCCGAATCCGGCGTTTCCGCCTACCGGTGGCGGCGGATAGTTGCCGGGCGGTGGGTAGTTGCCGGGCGGTGGGTAGTTGCCGGGCGGTGGGTAACCGGACGCTGGATTCGTGGGGTACTGGGGTTGGTTCGGATCGGACCCGTACTGCGGTCCGTTGGGTGGATTGTCGCTCACGAGATTCCCTTTGGTTGCAAAGTGTGGCGTGCGTCGAACGAATACTCGATTCTCGCCGAGCGAACCCCACCACGAAGAGGGTGTCAAGCACTACACACCTGCCCGGTCGGTACATTTCGGACACGATTTCTCGCCGAGCGCACCGGGCCCGGTCCTACTAGGGTTGGGTGTTCTACCCATACCGGGACTATCACGAGGGGCTCGCCGTGGGCATCAAGGTTGCACTCGAACACCGCACCAGCTACCGATTCGACCGCACCGTCAAGATCTTTCCGCACGAAATTCGGCTGCGACCGGCACCGCATTCGCGCACTCCCATCGAGGCGTACTCGCTGAAGATCGAGCCGGCGGAGCATTTCGTCAATTGGCAGCAGGACGTGTTCGGAAACTTCCTCGCTCGGGTGGTCTTCCCCGAGCGAACCGATCACCTGTCGATCACCGTCGGACTCGTCGCGGACATGGCGTCCATCAATCCCCTCGACTTCTTCGTCGAGGAATGGGCCGAGCACTACGGCTTCGCGTACGAAGAGCACGACCTGCCCGACCTCGAGCCGTATCTACGGCCGGTGGACGAGGGCAAGGCCGGATCCGGACCGGGACCGGTGGTCTCGGCCTGGGTGGAGAAGCTGCAGGCGGCTGTCACCGAACGCGGAGAGTCGTTGCGCACCATCGATTTTCTCGTGATGGCAAACCAAGCCGTCATGGGCGACGTCGGGTACTCCGTGCGCATGGAACCCGGAGTGCAGACCCCCGATCTGACCCTGACGTCCGCCGTCGGGTCGTGCCGCGACTCGGCGTGGTTGCTGGTGTCGGTACTGCGTCAGATGGGTCTGGCAGCGCGGTTCGTCTCGGGTTACCTGGTTCAGTTGTCCTCCGACGTAAAGTCGCTGGACGGCCCGTCCGGGCCGAAGGAGGACTTCACCGATCTCCATGCCTGGACCGAGGTCTACCTCCCCGGTGCGGGCTGGGTCGGGATGGACCCGACATCGGGTCTGTTCGCCGGCGAGGGCCACATTCCACTGTCGGCCACACCGCACCCGTCGACGGCCGCCGCCATCTCCGGTGCGACGAGCAAGTGCAAGGCCGAACTCGACTTCTCGAACACCGTCGTCCGCGTCCACGAGGATCCGCGAACGACGTTGCCGTACACCGCCGAGCAGTGGGAATCGATCAAGGCCACAGCCGAGAAGATCGACGAGCGGATGATCGATCAGGACATTCGGTTGACCGTCGGCGGCGAGCCCACGTTCGTCGCGATCGAGAATCAGGAAGCGCCCGAGTGGAACACAACTGCCGACGGTCCGCACAAGCGCAAGCTGGCAAGTGTGCTCGCCGAACGGCTTCGCACCATCTACGCACCGGACGGTCTGGTGCAGCGCAGCCAGGGCAAGTGGTACCCCGGCGAACCTCTGCCGCGGTGGCAGGTGGGACTGTTCTGGCGTACCGACGGTCAAGCTCTGTGGCACGACTCCGATCTGATCGCCGATCCCTGGTTGGCCGAGGACCTGCGCCCGGATCCGGTGGACAATTCGGCGTCGCAGGCATTGATCGACGAGTTGGTCAAGGCGCTCGGACTGCCCGCCTCACAGGCGCGTCCCGCCTACGAGGACCCGTTGGTGAAACTGTTGGACCTGGTTCGCCAGCCCTACGGTGATCCGCCCGCCGACGACGAGGATCTCGAACCGGGAGCCGATTCCGCGGATGCCAGAAAGAAACTGCTCGAACGGCTCGATGCCAGTACCGACGAGCCTGCGGCATTCGTTCTGCCCATCTCGCGCACCGAGGACGGCTCCGGCTGGGAGAGCTCGGACTGGAAGTTGCGCCGCGGCCGAATAGTGTTGCTGGAGGGCGATTCTCCCGCGGGCCTGCGGCTGCCACTTCGCGCGATCTCCTGGGACGGCGGTCCCGTCGAGAACCCGGCAGACCCCACCGCGCCCAAGCCGGATCTGCCCACACCGCAGCTGACCCAGCAACCGCCGCGTGCGGTGAACCCGGCCGAGTCGCGTTACGCGCAGTTGGTGAACGAGACGTCCGGGGTGGGCGGCACCGCCGTCACCGCACTGGTCGCCGAGGTTCGCGACGGCGTCCTGCACGTGTTCATGCCGCCGATGGATCGGTTGGACGACTTCGTCGATCTCGTCTCGCGGGTCGAGCAGGCGGCGTCGACCATCGACACGCCCGTCGTGATCGAGGGCTACGGTCCGCCGTCCGATCCTCGTATCCAAACCCTCACCGTCACACCGGATCCCGGTGTGATCGAGGTCAACGTGCAACCGACCTCCTCGTGGGCGGAACAGAACGATCTGATGGAGCGTCTCTACCTCGAGGCGCGTCAGTCCCGTTTGAGCACAGAGGGATTCGACAACGACGGCACCACGCGTGGAACGGGCGGTGGAAACCACATCACGCTCGGCGGGGTGACGCCGGTGGATTCACCCGTTCTGCGTCGACCGGACCTGTTGGTCTCGCTGCTGACGCACTGGCAGCGGCACCCGTCGCTGTCGTACCTGTTCTCGGGCCGCTTCATCGGCACCACGTCGCAGGCTCCTCGCGCCGACGAGGGCCGCGAGGAATCGCTCTACGAGCTCGAGGTCGCATTCAGCGAGATCGAACGACTGACCGGGGCCGACCGATCGGCGTCGCCCTGGGTCGTCGACCGAGCGCTGCGGCACCTGCTCACCGACATCACCGGCAACACGCACCGCGCCGAGTTCTGCATCGACAAGCTCTACAGTCCCGACTCCACTCGCGGACGACTGGGACTGCTCGAACTGCGCGGGTTCGAGATGCCGCCGCACCATCAGATGGCGATGGTGCAGTCACTGCTCGTGCGATCGATGGTCTCGCGGTTCTGGGACACCCCGCTGAAGGCACCTCTCATCCGGCACGGTGCCAATCTGCACGGTCGGTACATGTTGCCGCACTTCGTCATCAACGATATCGGGCGTGTCGTCGAGGACCTCCGCGAGCACGGCATCGATTTCGACACCAGCTGGCTCGATCCGTTCACCGAGTTCAGATTCCCCCGAATCGGCACCACCGTGGTCGGTGACGCCGAGATCGAGCTGCGGGGTGCGATCGAGCCATGGAACACCCTCGGCGAAGAATCGACGTCCTCGGGCACCGCTCGGTACGTGGACTCTTCGGTGGAACGAATCCAGGTTCAGGTCGCCGGAGCCGACGCGGGCCGCTACATGGTGACGTGCAACGGGGTGCCGGTGCCGATGTTGCGGACCGAGCGTCAGGACGTGCAGGTCGCCGGTGTGCGTTACCGCGCTTGGCAGCCGCCGAGTGCTCTGCACCCGACGATCGAGGTGCAGAGTCCGCTGCGTTTTGATCTGGTGGAAATGCAGACCGGACGTGCGGTCGGCGGGTGCTCGTACCACGTGGTGCACCCGGGCGGTCGCTCGTACGAGGGACCGCCGGTCAACTCCGTGGAAGCCGAAGCGCGCCGTAACGGCCGCTTCGAGGAGGGCGGGTTCACCTCGGGCAAGGTGGACGTAGCAAGATTGCTCGAGATGCACGCTCGCCAAGCGATCGATGTGTCCGCGCCCGGCATGCTCGACCTGCGCCGGACCGGAGTCATCACGTCCTGACGCGCGACTGCACAGGAGAACGAGTCGACCGGTAGCGATCTCGGTCCGACGCGTATCGGGTGGTTCCGCAGGCAGCGGAGTCACCCGGCGGCGGAGTGTGATCGACCGACGGAAGGAACAACGGCTCGATGGTGCCCGTGGATACCACCCTGAGTGGAGCCGGCAGGAACGACGATGTTTCGAGTGGTGCCGGCAGGAACGACGACGTTTCGAGTGGGGCCGGCAGGAACGACGACGTTTCGAGTGGTGCCGGGTCGCCGTGGCTCGCGTATCGCGGTCGGCGTGAGGCTGTGACCGGTCGTGTCGATCGGTTCGACGAGATGCTCGATGCCGACGACGCCGTCCGTCCGCATTGGGCGGAATTAATCGACGGTATGCGCGAGGCCGGCTCGGGTGCCATGCAGACGTTGCAGTCGCGGGTGAGCCGTCTGGTCGACGACCACGGCATCACGTACAACCCGATTCCGTCGGGTGGCAGCGAGGCGTTGCCCAGTGCTGTTCGGTGGGGGTTGGACAGTGTTCCGTTGGTCGTCGCGGCCGACGAGTGGGACCGTCTGGAAGCAGGTTTGGTTCAGCGGTCGATGTTGCTCGATGCGATGCTCACCGACATCTACGGTGCTCAGGAAACCGTTCGTCGGGGGTTGATTCCGCCGGAGTTGGTCTTCGGCAACCCGGGCTATCTGCGGACGGCGCATGCGATCACCGTTCCGGGGCCGCATCAGCTGTTCATGCATGCCGCCGATGTCGCCCGAGGTTCCGACGGCGAATTCCGGGTCGTCGCCGACCGCACGCAGGCACCGTCGGGAGTGGGGTACGCGCTCGCCGATCGGCGGGTGATGTCGCGCGCGATGCCGGAGTTGTTCCAGGCCAGCAATCCCAGGCCGCTGTCCACGTTCGCTCGGGCGGTTCGTCTGGCGCTTCGCGATGCGGCACCCGCATCGGCCGAGAATCCGGTCGTGGTGGTGCTCAGTCCCGGTTCGCATTCCGAGACGGCATTCGATCAGGCTTATCTCGCAACGGTTCTCGGCTTTCCGCTCGTGGAGAATGCCGATCTCGTGGTCCGCGACGGCTGTCTGTGGATGCGGTCGCTCGGCAAGCTGCGCCGGGTCGATGTGGTGCTGCGCCGAGTCGACGCCGAGTTCGCCGACCCACTCGATCTGCGCCCGGATTCGCATCTGGGAGTCGTCGGTCTGGTCGAAGTGCTGCGGCGTGGGGCCGTGAGCGTCTTGAACACTCTCGGTAGTGGTGTCCTCGAGAACCCGGCTCTTCTTCCGTTGCTTCCGGCGTTGAGCCGTGCCCTGCTGGACGAGGATCTGATTCTCGGTTCGGTACAGACCTATTGGGGTGGCGACCCGGATCAGCTCTCGCACATCGGAAGCCGGATGCGTTCGCTGGTGCTGCGCTCGACCACCTCACGTCGCACGGTGGTGGGGCACGATCTCACCGACGTCGCCGCGGAGGAGCTGTGGAAGCGAATTCTCGCCGAGCCATGGAAGTGGACCGGGCAGGAAGTCCCCGAGTTCTCGTTGGCTCCGGTCGGTTCGTCGATCGACGGCGGCTCGGGTTCGCAGTTGTCGGTGGCACCGGCGCAGGTGGGGATGCGGCTGTTCACGGTTGCCCAGCGGGGCGGGTACACGCCGATGCGCGGCGGCCTGGGGCAGGTGGTGCTCACCGCACCGGTCACCGAACCGCTCATCACGGTGGCGTCGAAGGACGTGTGGGTCAAGTCGGTGGAACGGGTCACCCCGGCGGACTCCGCTCCGCACACCCCGCCCGCCACGGTGGAGGAGTTGCCGCAGTACGCCGCGTCCAACGTCGATGTCGTCAGTTCCCCGCGTGTGCTCGGCGACCTGTTCTGGTTCGGCCGCTACAGCGAGCGTGCCGAGGACATGACTCGACTGCTCATCGCCGCGCGCGAACGCAATCAGGACTACCGCTCGATGCCGTGGCTCGAAGGCAGCGAGAGTCTGCCGATCCTTCTCGAAGCGGTCACGAAGGTCTCGCGCACCTGGCCGGGATTCCTCGACGAGAAGAACCGCGGTGATGCGAGCGTGGAAATGCGCTCGCTGATGCTCTCCACGGGACGTCTGGGTTCGCTGGCCCAATCGGTGGATCGGATGCAGCAAGCGGCGCGCGCGGTGCGCGACCAGCTCTCGAACGACACCTGGGCGGTGCTGAATCGCATCGACACCGCGCTCGAGGAGCTGGCCGAGTCGCCGGTTCACAACGGCGCGCAACTGGCGTCGTCGCAGTCGAGTGTGCTGCGCGGGTTGCTTGCGCTGGCCGGCTTGGCATCGGAATCGATGGTGCGAGACGCGGGCTGGTACCTGATGGATGCAGGCAAACGGATCGAGCGTGGTCTGCAGCTGACTGCGCTGCTCTCGGCCACGCTGAGTCACGCTCTCACGCCGTCCACCGAACAAGCGGTCATCGATTCGGTGCTGTCCGCGGCCGAGTCCTCGGTGATCTACCGCAGACGCAACAGCGGGCGCGCGCGTCCGGCTGCCGTCGCGCAACTGTTGTTGTTCGACGAGGGCAATCCGCGAGCGTTGGTCTACCAGCTCGATCGGCTTCGGGACGACCTGGGTTCGTTGCCCGACGCCTCGGGTACGTCGCGGCCCGAGCAGCTCGTCGAGCAGATGCGGGTGCGGTTGCGGCGCGTTGACCCGGGCGATCTGGAATCGGTCGATGCGAACGGCAGGCGAGTGGAGTTGCTCGAGCTGGTGGACGGCATCCACGACTCGCTGGAGGAATTGTCCCGCGTCGTCCTCGCCACGCACATGTCGTTGCCCGGTGGCACGCAGCCGCTGTGGGGCAGCGCCAACATCCGAACTGCGAACGGAGTGCGGTGATGAGTCGTCGGTACCGAATCAAGCACATCACCACCTACACGTATTCCGACCGCGTGACCTCGTCCTACGGGCGCGGATTCCTCGCGCCGCGCGACATGGACGGGCAGCACTGTCTGGAGAAGTCGGTCACGGTGGAGCCGGCTCCCACCGATCAATCCTTCGGCGTGGACGTCTACGGCAACGAGGACGTGTACTTCCACGTCACGCACGACCACGAGAAGCTGGTGGTCACGGCGGATTCGCTGGTGGAGGTCTATCCTCGTCCGGCGGACGAGACGACCTCGTGGCCGGCGACGGCATCCTGGGAGTCGGCTCGGATGGCGCTGTTCGATGCGAGCGTGCCTGCGGAACCGGCCCGCGCGTCGGCCGTGGAGTTCGCTCTCGATCTGCCGACTCCGGAGATCACCGACGAGGTGCGCGCCTACGCGGCCCCCAGCTTCTGGCCCGGTCGTCCTCTCGCGGACGTCGTCGTAGATCTGACGCATCGGATCTTCACCGATTTTCGCTATCTGTCCGGCTCGACGACGGTCTCGACCACCGTTGTCGACGTCCTCGCCGCGAGGTCGGGAGTGTGTCAGGACTTCGCTCGCCTTGCGATCGCGTGCTTGCGGTCCAAGGGTCTGGCGGCCCGGTACGTGTCGGGATACCTCGCAACCGAACCTCCGCCCGGCAAGGAACGGATGATCGGTGTCGACGCGACCCACGCGTGGGCTGCGGTGTGGATGCCGAACGATCAGTGGCTCGCGTTCGATCCCACCAACGATCAGCTGGTCGACGAGCGA
>NZ_LVCU01000273.1:0-12262 GCF_001647185.1 Rhodococcus sp. EPR-147 | reverse complement strand
CCGTATCGGTGGACGTTGCACCGGAGTAGCGAACCCGGCATAATTCGGTGGCTCGGGGGTAACCGACCATCTGGTCGAATCTACGAATGCAACGTGCGAAAAGCCGCAAAACGGACAATCGTTTCCCATTCGTAGTCACCGAGACGGCACAGCAGAACACACCGAACGGGTAGCTTGGATATCGATGACCGCAACACTGGCAGACCCTGTATCAGAGGTAGTAGCAGCAGCCCAGCGACTCCTCACCAAACGCACCGGAGCTCCGGTGACGTTGATCGACCCGGTGAATCTGGGGGGTAGCGGTCAAGCGATCGTGTTGCGAGTCAGAGTGTCCGAGAACCCGTTTCAGCTGCCCCGCACCCTGGTGATCAAGCAGGTCCGGGAGCTGCCCGCCGAATCGGAACTGCATGCCGAGCTCGCCGACATCTCCGGTTCCAGCGCCTTCCTGCGCGAGGCGGCGTCGTACCAGTTCGCCAACGCTCTGGCCACGGACAGCAGGCCCGGACCCGAGCTGCACGCATACGACCTCGACGCGAGGTTGCTGGTGCTCAGCGATCTCGGCGACGCCAGTCCCATCACTGCTCTGCTGCGCAACTCGGACGAAGCCGCGGTGACCAATTCCTTGATGGCCATGGCGCAGGCGCTCGGCCGCATGCACGCCGCCACCGTCGGCCGTGAGGACGATTTCGCCGCTCTGCTGCGACGGGTGGGACAACCCGACTCCACCGACGGGATCTCCGCCCAGATACCCGCCGCTCTTGCCGAGGTCCCCGGCCTGCTGACCGATCTTCTGGGCGTCGGAACGACTCCGGATGCCATTCTCGATCGAGTCTCTCGCAGCGGGCGACTGTTCGCGCACGGTGCCTTCCGCGCCTTCAGCCCGTCCGACCTGTGTCCCGACAACATCATCGTCAACGACGAAGGCGTGCGGTTCCTCGACTACGAGTGGGGCGGATTTCGTGACGCCACCCTCGACATCACCTACGCGTTGGCGTCGTTCCCCGGTTGCCTGTGCAGCTTCGAGCTCTCACACGATCGCGAGCAGGCGATGATCGACGCGTGGCGCTCGGAAGTGGTGGGGATCTGGCCAGCGTTGGCCGACGACACTACGCTGGCGAGCAAGATTCTCGACGCGCGTCTGATCTGGGTGTGGCTGAGCACCTACTGGTTCCTGCCCGACGACCACACTCGCATCGCAGCGGCGCGTGCTCACCACCTGTCGGTTCCGCGGTCGCAGGCACTGATCTCGCGGTGGACGACGCTGGCAGACAGTGCCGCGCGCGTCGGTGAGACCGACATCGCCGACTACGCGACGTCGGTCGCCACCGCTCTGCGCACCAAGTGGGAGCGCTGAGGAAGACGTCGTTCGCGCATCCGCCGGTCGCATCGGTAGCGTTCGACGGGTGAGCGGCGGCATCGGTAGTGACTTCTCCGGCGGGGACATCTCGGGAAGCGACGAGTTGGGCGACGGACTGTTCGACGCGCCTGCGCCCCCGGAGGCGATGATCGCCGAGTCCCGTCCCACGTCCACCTACGTCAGGCCCGACGCACCTCTGGCGGTGCGTATGCGTCCGACGAGCCTCGACGAGGTGGTGGGGCAGTCTCATCTGTTGGCTCCGGGCGCACCGCTGCGCCGGCTGGTCGAGGGCTCCGGTGCGTCCTCGGTGATGCTCTACGGTCCACCGGGAACCGGTAAGACGACGCTGGCGTCGCTGATCTCGGGGGCTACCGGACGCAAGTTCGAGGCGCTGTCGGCTCTCTCGGCCGGTGTCAAGGAAGTACGCAACGTCATCGAACTCGCGCGCCGCCGACTGCTCTCGGGCGAGCAGACGGTGCTGTTCATCGACGAGGTGCACCGATTCTCCAAGACGCAGCAGGATGCACTGCTCGCTGCCGTCGAGAATCGGATCGTGTTGTTGGTGGCTGCGACCACGGAGAACCCGTCGTTCTCGGGGGTGTCGCCGCTGCTGTCCCGGTCGTTGGTTCTGCAGTTGCAGCCGCTGGCATCCGAGGACATCGAGTTGTTGCTCACTCGCGCCGCCAACGATCCGCGCGGACTGGACGGTGCGGTGACCATCGCCGACGACGCGATGGATCACCTGGTGCGTCTCGCTGCCGGCGACGCCCGACGGGCGTTGACGGCACTCGAGGCGGCAGCGGGCGCTGCAACCGACGGGATGCTCGACCTCGCGACGGTCGAGGCCAGTGTCGACAAGGCCGCCGTGCGTTACGACCGCGACGGAGATCAGCACTACGACGTCATCAGCGCGTTCATCAAGTCGATCAGAGGGTCCGACGTCGACGCCGCCCTGCACTATCTTGCGCGGATGATCACGGCAGGCGAGGACGCGCGGTTCATCGCGAGACGTCTCGTGGTGCACGCCAGCGAGGACATCGGGATGGCCGACCCCACGGCACTGCAGACCGCGACGGCCGCTGCCAGCGCCGTGCAGATGATCGGTATGCCCGAGGCACGGTTGGCGCTGGCGCAGGCGACGATTCATCTGGCCACTGCGCCCAAATCCGGTGCCGTGATCGGCGCACTCGGTGCTGCCATGGCCGACGTGGCTGCAGGCAAGTCGGGATCGGTGCCGCCGCATCTGCGCGACGGCCACTACAAGGGAGCTCAAGGGCTGGGGAACGCCGTCGGGTATCGGTACCCGCACAGCAGTCCTGGCGGCGTACTGGGGCAGCAGTATCCGCCGGACGAACTGGTGGGCGTGAACTACTACGAGCCCACCGAGCACGGTGCCGAGCGGGAAATCGCGACCAGGGTCGGGAAACTGCGCCGCATCATCCGAGGCCGATAGGCCCTCGAGTCGGTGCGGGGTCCGACGACGCTAACCTGTATCCGTGCAGACCCATGAGATCCGCAGGCGTTTCCTCGACCATTTCGTGAAGGCGGGACACACCGAAGTACCCAGTGCGTCGTTGATCCTCGACGACCCCAATCTGCTGTTCGTCAATGCGGGCATGGTTCCGTTCGTGCCGTTCTTCCTCGGTCAGCAGACACCGCCGTACAAGACGGCGACGAGCGTCCAGAAGTGCGTGCGCACGCTCGACATCGAGAACGTCGGTATCACCACCCGCCACAACACGTTCTTCCAGATGGCAGGAAACTTCTCGTTCGGCGACTACTTCAAGCGAGACGCCATTCGGCACGCCTGGTCTCTGTTGACCGACAGCGTCGAGGACGGCGGATACGGGTTCGATCCCGAGCGCATCTGGGCCACCGCGTATCTCGACGACGACGAGGCGATCGAGCTTTGGAAGGAGATCGCAGGCCTGCCCGACGAGCGAATTCAGCGCCGAGGAATGGCCGACAACTACTGGTCCATGGGCATTCCCGGACCCTGTGGCCCGTGCTCGGAGATCTACTACGACCGAGGACCCGAGTTCGGTGCCGAGGGCGGTCCCGAGGCCGACGAGGATCGGTACATCGAGATCTGGAACCTCGTGTTCATGCAGAACGAACGCGGCAAGGGAATCAGCAAGGACGACTTCGAGATCCTCGGTCCGCTGCCGAAGCAGAACATCGACACCGGCATGGGCGTCGAGCGCGTCGCCTTCCTGCTGCAGGGCGTGGACAACGTCTACGAGACCGACCTCGTCCGACCGGTGATCGCCAAGGCCGAGGAACTCTCGGGACGCGCCTACGGTGCCAACCACGACGACGACGTGCGTTTCCGAGTCATCGCCGATCACGCCCGGACCGCCGCGCTGCTGATCTCCGACGGAGTCAATCCCGGCAACGACGGTCGCGGCTACGTGCTGCGCCGATTGCTGCGCCGCATCGTCCGATCGGCACGCCTGCTCGGCGCACCCGACGAGACCATGGCCCAGTTCGTCACCGTCGTACGAGACACGATGGCCGAGTCGTACCCGAATCTGGTCACCGACTTCGATCGCATTCTGACCGTCGCAGTGGGGGAGGAGACGGCGTTCCTCAAGACCCTGACCTCGGGTTCGCGGCTGTTCGAGGGAGCGGCGGAGGCAGTCAAGGCGTCGGGCGCGAAGAAGATCGGCGGTGCCGAGGCATTCGCGCTGCACGACACCTATGGTTTCCCGATCGATCTGACGCTCGAGATGGCCGCCGAGGCCGGCCTGTCGGTGGACGAGGACGGTTTCCGCTCGCTGATGGCCGAGCAGCGCAACCGGGCCAAGGACGACGCCCGTGCCCGCAAGCACGCACACGCAGACCTCACGGTCTACAAGGATTTCGTCGACGGTTCGCCGACCGAGTTCACCGGATTCGACGAACTCGGCTCCGAGGCCACGGTATTGGCCCTGATCTCGAACGGCGTCCGCGTACCGACCGCGGTTGCGGGAGACTCGGTGGAGATCATCCTCGACCGCAGCCCGCTCTACGCCGAGTCCGGTGGCCAGATCGCCGACATCGGCACAATTACTGCACCCGGCCTCGGCGTCAAGGTCAACGACGTGCAGAAGATCGCCAAGAAGCTCTGGACGCACAAGTCTGTGGTCGAGTCGGGTCAGATCACCGAGGGCGACACCGTGCACGTCGACGTCGACCACGCGTGGCGTAAGGGCGCGACTCAGGGCCACTCGGGTACCCACATGGTGCACGCGGCACTGCGACAGGTGCTCGGGCCGAACGCGACACAGGCCGGATCGCTCAACAAGCCCGGCTACCTTCGGTTCGACTTCTCGTGGCAGGGAGCGCTCTCGGAGGCGCAGCGCGACGACATCGAGAACGTCGCCAACGACGCGGTGGGCTCGGACTTCGCGGTCAACACCATGGTCACCGACCTCGACAGTGCCAAGAAGATGGGCGCCATGGCCCTGTTCGGTGAGAACTACGGCGACGAAGTGCGCGTCGTCGAGATCGGCGGACCGTTCTCGATGGAACTGTGCGGTGGTACGCACGTGCAGCACTCGTCGCAGATCGGCCCGGTCACCATTCTCGGTGAATCGTCCGTGGGCTCGGGAGTGCGCCGAGTCGAAGCCTTCGTCGGCCTCGACTCGTACCGCTATCTCGCCAAGGAACGCGCGCTGCTGGCCGGCATCGCGTCCTCGCTGAAGGTGCCGTCCGAGGAGGTTCCGGCCCGCATCGAGACCCTGGTCGAGCGTCTGCGCGTCGCGGAGAAGGAACTCGACGCGGTCAAGGCCGCCGCAGTGCTGGCCTCGGCAGGGGAGTTCGTCGGCAGGGCCGAGCGATTCGGCGACGTGCGAGCGGTCATCGCGCAGGCACCGGACGGCGTCGGCGGCAACGACTTGCGCACCTTGGTCACCGATATCCGAGGCCGGCTGGGCGCGGATCCGGCCGTGGTGGTGCTGTTCGGCACCGTGAACGGCAAGGTCCCGTTCGTGGTCTCGACCAACAAGGCAGCTCAGGATGCAGGCATCGCGGCAGGCGATCTGGTGGCGGCCTTCGGTCCGAGTATCGGTGGCCGAGGCGGCGGCAAGCCCGAGTTGGCTCAGGGTTCGGGATCGGACGTCGCCGGAATTCCAGCCGGTATCGACGCAGCCCGGGCTCGATTGACCGAACTCACCACCCACTGACGATCGTGGTAGCTCAGGGGCGCGGCCCCGATCGGCCAGGAGTCGACGATCCCGGCCGCGGCCGTCGTATCGGCATCGACGTCGGGAGTGTGCGCATCGGTATCGCCTCGAGCGATCCCGACGGTGTACTCGCCACGCCGGTCGAGACCGTGCCGCGATCGAAGATCAAGGGTCCCGACGCCCCGGACGTGGCGCGGGTGGCGGAGATCGTCGCCGAATACGAGGCCGTCGAGATCGTCATCGGGCTTCCTCGGACGCTGCGCGGAGAGCGCGGCAACGCCGTCGACGCAGCCGAGAAATTCGGCCGCTCCCTGCACCGGCGACTGGGTGATGTGCCGATTCGGATGGCCGACGAGCGACTGACTACCGTGAGTGCATCGCGCGCGCTACGGGACAGTGGAGTGCGAGCCAAGAACCAACGATCGGTGATCGATCAGGCTGCGGCGGTCGCCATACTGCAGGGCTGGCTCGACGAGCGCCGTGCCGTATCGGATCGTGCAGCGAACAATTCAGGATCGACGGAGGTCGACGAGTGAACTACGAAGGGTCCGATCGGGACCGGCGAGATGCGCGCTCGGACGAGGCGCACACCGACCCGATCGGCTATCGCGTGGACGAGGGCAGCGAGTTCCACCGCACTGTGCACGGCCCGCCGCAGCGTCAGGAGCCGCATCCCCGGTCCTCTCGTGACGCAGATCGGGAGCACGAGGCCGAGCGCGGAGCGTTGCCACAGGAGGTCGGCCGCAGCCGTGCCGCGACCCGGAAGGACCGAGCTGCCTCCAGCCGCAAGCGCCGCGGCCGCCTGGTCGCTCTGGTGCTCGGTCTCGTACTGGTCGTAGCAGTCGCGGGAGGAGCGTATTTCGCAGTGAACAAGTTCGGCAATCGCACGACACCGAACGCCGACTTCACCGCGGGCTCACCGGGGGACGGCGTGGTGATTCAGGTTCATCCCAACGACACCGCACAACAGATCGGTACCCAGGCAGCGGACAAGGGTGTGGTCGCCAGCTCAGGAGCCTTCCTCGAAGCGGCGCTCCTGAACAACGCCATCACCTCGGTTCAACCCGGTTTCTATCTGCTCGCCAGCAACGTGCCTGCCTCGCAGGCCGTGAACGAACTGGTCGACCCCGCCTCCCGGGTGGGCAACATGGTGATCTCGGAGGGCCGTCAGCTGCACGACGCGCGCGACGTGAACACCGGTGCCGTCAAGAAGGGCATCTACACCCTGATCTCCGAGGCCAGCTGCGTGGACCGAACCGGCAGTGGAACCCCCACCTGCGTGAGCTACGACGACCTCAACGTGGCCGGAGCCGTGGACGACCCGGCCGCCTTGGGCGTGCCCGACTGGGCCACCGATCGCGTCGAGGGAGTCCCGGACCGCGATCGCCAGCTCGAAGGCCTGATCGCCGCAGGAACCTGGGACTTCGATCCCAGCGCGGCTCCGACCGACATTCTGAAGCAGCTGGTGTCCGAGAGCGCGACCCGCTACGAGGACACCGGAATCCTCACCGCGGGTGCCAACTCCGGGCTGACTCCGTACGACACCCTCGTCGCTGCGTCGCTCGTCGAGCGGGAGTCGCTGCCGCAGGACTTCAGCAAGGTGGCCCGGGTGATCCTCAATCGGCTCGCGGTGCCGCAGAAGCTCGAGTTCGACTCGACGGTCAACTACTCGCTCGATACGACCGAGGTGGCCACCACCGACGCCGATCGCGCCCGCGTCACCCCGTGGAACACCTATGCCAGCGAAGGGCTGCCGGCAACTCCGATCTCCTCGCCGAGTATCGGAGCGGTGCAGGCGGTCGAGATGCCCGCCGACGGTGACTGGCTGTACTTCGTGACCATCAACCAGGCGGGCGAAACCCTGTTCACCCGCAGCTACGAGGAACACCTGGCCAACATCACCAAGGTCGAGGGTGGCTTCCTCGACAGCGGCCGCTGACGTGCGCGCCGCTGTACTCGGAAGCCCTGTCGAACACTCGAAGTCGCCGGTGCTGCACTGTGCCGCGTACCGCGCGCTCGGCCTCGCCGACTGGACGTACGAGCGCATCGACTGCACCGGTGAGCAGCTGCCCGGCCTGCTCGACGGTTTCGGCCCCGAATGGGTCGGCGTGTCGGTCACCATGCCGGGCAAGGTCGCGGCTCTGGCGTACGCGACCGAGCGCACCGCGCGGGCAGTTCTGGCCGGCTCGGCGAACACCCTGGTGCGCACCGAGTCGGGCTGGCGCGCCGATTGCACGGACGTCGATGGGATCGTCGGTGCACTGCGCGACGCCGGAATCGAGGACCTGTCCGGTCGCACCGTGACGGTGGTCGGCGCAGGAGGAACGTCGAGGCCGGCGATCGTGGCGCTGGCCGGACTCGGAGCGACTGCGGTCACTGTCGTCGCGCGGTCGGCCGACCGCGCCCGAGACACACTGGACTGCGCCGTCGCCGCGGGGATGCGCGCCGAATTCGCGGACATGACCGACCCTCGGCTCGCCACCGTCGCAGCGGAGTCCGCTGTGCTCGTCAGCACCGTGCCCGCGGCCGGGGCTGCGGACATCGCGTCGGATCTCGCCCAGGCGCCCCTGGTCCTCGACGCCATCTACGATCCCTGGCCGACGCCCCTGGCAACTGCCGTGGACGCGGCCGGTGGAACCGTCATCAGCGGATTGTCGATGCTGCTCAATCAGGCGTACGGGCAGGTGGAACAGTTCACCGGCAGGCCCGCGCCGCGAGCGATCATGCGGGACGCACTGTTCACCGCATTGTGAGTTCGAGCCGGCGGTAGTCCACGGGCCGGAGTAGTCCACGGGCCGCGAGTTGTCCACAGGCCGCGAGTTGTGCACAGGGCAATCTCCCACCTGGGCTTTCGTCACAGTCGATCGCTGCCGTGGTGCAAGCCTTCGGTCATGATTGTCGTGTGTGGTGCGGTCGTGGTCGGTGCCGTTGTGGGGCTGACGATGCGCCGATGTTTGGTCCGATGGAGTCCTCGGCTCCTGCCGCTGCTGTCTGCGATCGGTACCGGATGGGTCTGGTGGCGTTTCGGCGGTACCGAATACGCGGTTCCGTTGTGCGTGACGACGTGGTGGTTCGCCGCACTCAGCGCGGTCGACCTGCAGCGACGCCGGTTGCCGAACGCCTTGACCGTCCCCGGGGCGGTCGTGGTGACGATCGCGCTCGTGTTCACCGGTTCGCCGGGGGCACTGCTGGGCGGTGCTCTGTTGTTCGCGATCTATCTCGTCGTTCACCTTCTCGCGCCCGCGGCGTTCGGAGCGGGGGACGTCAAACTCGCCTGGTCGGTCGGCTCGATCGCGTGCGTCGGCGGCGGGGGAGGATGGGCGATCGCCGCGCTGTCGGCACCGGTGGCAACTGCCGTGGTGGGGTCGATCACCGCGGCGTTGGGGCACCGGCGAGCCCGCATCCCGCACGGCCCGTCCATGTGCGCGGCCACCCTGCTGGCATCCGCGGCGTCCCTGGCGTGAAAAGATGTTCGAGTGCTGCGCTGGATAACTGCCGGAGAATCCCACGGACCCGCTCTCGTCGCCATTCTCGAAGGAATGGTCGCGGGAGTAGAGGTGACCTCGGACGACATTGCCTCTCAACTTGCTCGCCGTCGCCTCGGCTACGGCCGAGGTGCCCGCATGAAGTTCGAGGCCGACAAAGTGACCCTCACCGGTGGTGTCCGACACGGACGCACGATGGGTGGTCCGGTCGCGATCGAGGTCGGCAACACCGAGTGGCCCAAGTGGGAGCAGGTGATGTCGGCCGATCCCGTCGACGAGGCAGTGCTCGCGGATCTCGCGCGCAACTCCCCGTTGACGCGGCCGCGGCCCGGCCACGCCGACTTCTCCGGGATGCTCAAGTACGGCTTCGACGACGCTCGCCCGGTGCTCGAGCGCGCCAGCGCGCGTGAGACAGCCGCCCGGGTCGCGATCGGCACCGTCGCCCGCCTGTTCCTGAAGCAGGCGTTCGGAGTGGATGTCGTGTCCCACGTGATCTCCATCGGGGCATCCGACCCCTATGTCGGGCCGCCGCCCGCAGGCGCGGACCTCGACGCGATCGACTCATCTCCGGTTCGCGCCTTCGACAAGGCCGCCGAAGAATCGATGATCGCCGAGATCGAAGCAGCGAAGAAGGACGGTGACACCCTCGGCGGCGTCGTCGAGGTCGTGGTGCACGGTCTGCCCGTCGGCCTCGGGTCGTTCGTCTCCGGAGAACGCAAGCTCGACGCAAGACTCGCCGCGGCCCTGATGGGAATCCAGGCCATCAAGGGGGTCGAGATCGGGGACGGCTTCGAGACCGCGCGTCGACGCGGAAGCGTCGCTCACGACGAGATCAAGCCCGGTCCGGACGGTGTGTTGCGCTCGACCAACCGGGCAGGCGGCATCGAGGGCGGTATGACCAACGGTGAGGCACTGCGAGTGCGGGCGGCGATGAAGCCCATCTCGACGGTTCCGCGCGCGTTGGCAACGGTCGACATGATGACCGGCGACGAGGCGGTGGCCATTCATCAGCGCTCGGATGTCTGCGCTGTTCCTGCTGCCGGTGTCGTGGCCGAGACGATGGTCGCCCTGGTCGTCGCGCAGGCAGCGTTGGAGAAGTTCGGTGGGGACTCGCTGGCGGAGACGACGAGCAACGTCGACCACTACGTGAAGGGCACCGCCGCCCGACCTCCACGATGACCCCGTACGCGGTCCTCGTCGGACCGCCGGGAGCAGGCAAGTCGACGATCGGTCGACGGCTGGCACAGGCTCTCGACCTGGACCTGTTCGACACCGATGTGGCCATCGAGCGAGACACCGGTCGTACGATCGCCGATATCTTCTCGCACGACGGCGAACCGGCCTTTCGGCAGATCGAGGAGCGGATAGTCGCCGGTGCTCTGGCCTCGCACGACGGGATCGTCTCCCTCGGCGGTGGTGCTGTGCTGTCGCCCGCGACCCGCGCTCTGCTGTCCGGGCACACCGTGGTGTACCTGGAAATCAGTGTGGCCGAGGGGCTTCGGCGTACCGGTGCGAACACGGTTCGGCCGTTGCTCGCCGGTCCTGATCCGCGTGCGAAGTACCAGGAACTGATGCGTCATCGGCGACCTCTCTATCGATCGGTGGCCACGGTGCGAGTGCGTACCGACAGTCGCAGCCCCGCTCGGGTCGTGGGCCAGTTGGTGTCGAAGCTGACCGCCATCGCCCCTGTTCCCGGGCGCGATGCGAACGAGAAAAACCCCCAGTAGATGAAGGTGATTCGATGACAGAGCCAGTGCGCGTCCAGGTCGAGACTGCCAACCCGTACCCGGTGATCATCGGCCGAGGTCTGTTGACGGATCTCGTCGACCAGCTCGCCGGAACGGCCACCGTGGCGATCTTCCACCAGCCTCCGCTGGCAGAGACCGCGGAAGCAGTGCGAGCGGCGTTGGCGGACAAGGGAATCGACGCTCATCGCATCGAGATTCCGGACGCCGAGGACGGCAAGGATCTGGCCGTGGCCGGGTTCTGCTGGGAGGTTCTCGGCCGAATCGGTCTCACTCGCAGCGACGCCATCGTCAGCCTGGGCGGCGGAGCGGCGACGGACCTGGCCGGATTCGTGGCCGCGACCTGGATGCGCGGAGTTCGTATCGTCCACGTCCCGACGACGCTGCTGGCCATGGTCGACGCGGCCGTGGGCGGCAAGACCGGCATCAATACCGATGCCGGCAAGAACCTCGTCGGCTCCTTCCACGAACCGGCTGCCGTGTTGATCGATCTGGCGACCCTGGAGACCGTGCCGAAGAACGAGATCGTGTCGGGCCTGGCCGAGGTGATCAAGACCGGATTCATCGCCGATCCGAAGATTCTGGACATCATCGAAGCCGATCCTGCCGCGGCGCTGGATCCGACCGGCGACGTGCTCCCGGAGCTGATTCGGCGCTCGGTCGAGGTCAAGGCGAAGGTCGTGGCGGCAGATCTGCGTGAGTCGAACCTGCGCGAGATCCTGAACTACGGGCACACGCTCGCGCACGCCATCGAGCGGCGGGAGCAGTACCGGTGGCGTCACGGTGCCGCGGTGTCGGTCGGTCTGGTGTTCGCGGCCGAGCTGGGACGTCTGGCCGGACGCCTGGACGACGCCACTGCCGACCGCCACCGTTCGATTCTCGAATCGGTCGGATTGCCGGTCACCTACGACGAGTATGCGTTCTCGGATCTGCTCAAGGGCATGCAGACGGACAAGAAGAACCGGGCCGGGCTGCTGCGGTTCGTGGTTCTGGACGGTTTGGCCAAGCCCGGACGGCTCGAAGGTCCGGATCCGGCACTGCTCGTCGCTGCATTCTCCGCGGTCGGCCGCGAGGCCCCGGCCGCAGGTGGGTCGGCCATCATGTTGTGACGCCGTCGGCCCGTCTCGGGGCCTGACGACAACGGGCGGTGATCGACGCGTACAGCGTCGATCACCGCCCGTAGGTCGATGTAGGGGAGTCAGGAACCGTCGGCGCTGCCGTGGCGGCCGCGCTTGTCGAGCCGCGGCTTGCCGTCCGCGTCCACTGCCGAGAACACCTCGGTGTCGGCGTCGCCGTGCTCGGGAGCCCACTGCGTTTCGGTCCGCGTGGGTTCGGTCCGCGTCGCCTCTGCCTGACCCGAACGGTTCTCCTGGCCGGCGTTGACCAGCTGGCGGTCGTGCGCACGTTCGGCGTCCGAGGTGGCCAACTTCTTCTTGGCCTCGCGGTTGACGATCTGTCGTCCCACGAACACCGCGACGCTGGCGCCGATGAAGATGGTGAGAATCGTGA
>NZ_LVCU01000272.1:0-1940 GCF_001647185.1 Rhodococcus sp. EPR-147 | reverse complement strand
CCACCGAGGAGTCCACCGACCACAGCGGCTTTGAGCCAGACCATGGTGAGGTCCTCGCCGTCCTCGGGGTCGGGATGCTTGCGCCGGTCGCGGATTCCATCGATGCCGGCCCACACGATGATGACGAGCAGCACGAGGGCGTATGCCACCCAGCGCAGTGCCGATCCGCTCAGCGGCCACATCGACACTGCTGCCCCCAGCAGCAGTCGAACGACGACGTTGACCAATCCCATACTTATGCCACGCACTGCCCACCCAGTCATGCGGCACAGCATATCCGCACGTCGAAGTTTGTGTGTCGGGGCCCACAAGTTCGACGAGCCGGTCGAGGGAGGGGGAGCCTGTGGGGCGACCGGTAATGTCGGGCTCATGCCTGCCGATTTCGGTGCCCGTCGTGGTGCCCTACGAGAACTGTTGGCCGCCGACGGACTCGATTCGATGCTGATCACCGATCTTCTCAACGTGCGATATCTGACTGGATTCACCGGGTCCAACGCCGCGCTACTGGTCTCGGTGGCCGATTCGGCCGGTGACGAGGATCGGACGGTCATCTGCACAGACGGTCGGTACGTCACCCAGGTGGCCGAGCAGGTGCCGGATCTGCGGGCCGAGATCGACCGGGCGTCGGCGATACACCTGCTTCGATCGGGCGTGTCGGGTAGCGGCGGCCGGATCGGTTTCGAGAGTCACGTGGTGACCGTCGACGCCCATCGCGCGTGGTCCGAGCTCGACGGTGCTGCGGAGTTGGTCCGCGCACCGGGTGTCGTGGAGTCCTTGCGCATGGTCAAGGACGAGTTCGAGGTGGGGTTGCTCCGGGACGCCTGCCGCGCCGCCGACGAGGCCCTGGCTCGATTGATCGGTGGAGGCGGCATCCGGGCAGGCCGGACCGAGCGTGAGGTCGCCCGCGAGCTGGAATCGGCGATGCTCGACCACGGTGCCGATGCGATCTCGTTCGAGACCATCGTTGCGGCGGGTGCCAACTCGGCGGTCCCGCACCACCGGCCCACCGATGCGGTGTTGGCCGACGGCGACTTCGTCAAGCTCGACTTCGGTGCACTCGTCGGCGGCTACCACTCGGACATGACTCGAACCTTCGTCATCGGTAGTCCCGCGCAGTGGCAGCGCGATCTGTACGAGCTGGTGCAGCGGTCGCAGACTGCCGGTCGCGACGCCCTGGCACCGGGAGTGACCACCGCCTCGGTCGACGCCGCGTCACGCTCGGTGATCGAGGACGCAGGGTACGGGGAGTACTTCCTCCACGGGCTCGGCCATGGCGTCGGCCTGGAAATCCACGAAGCGCCGGGAATCGCGAAGACGAGCACCGGTACACTGCTGAGCGGTGCAGCGGTCACCGTCGAGCCGGGTGTCTACTTCTCCGGTCGCGGCGGCGTTCGGATCGAGGACACACTCGTCGTTCGCGACGGGGGTCCGGAACTGCTCACCCTGACAAGCAAGGAACTCACGTCCGTCTAGCGCGCGGGCGGGAGCGAATCCAAGCCCGTGACCGACGGCGCGTCACGCGCACAAACGATTGAGGAGACGCGAAGCAAGTGGCTTCCACCAGCGATTTCAAGAACGGACTGGTTCTCAACCTGGAGAACCAGCTGTGGTCGATCATCGAATTCCAGCACGTCAAGCCCGGTAAGGGACCCGCATTCGTGCGGACCAAGCTCAAGAACGTGCTCTCGGGCAAGGTCGTCGACAAGACGTTCAACGCCGGTGTGAAGGTCGACACCGCAACGGTCGACCGCCGCGACATGACGTACCTCTACCACGACGGCAGCGACTACGTGTTCATGGACGCCGACACATACGACCAGCTCTCGATCGGTGAGGCCACCGTCGGTGACGGCGCACGCTTCCTGCTCGAGAACCTGCGCGTTCAGGTCGCCATGCACGAGGGCGTTCCGCTGTACGTCGAGCTTCCCGTCACCGTCGAG